>JBAVZX010000467.1:0-2029 GCA_049589015.1 Phormidium sp.
GTACATAGCGATCGAGCGTCAGTCGAGTGCGATCGACCCTAATAATAACCGCTTCTGGTAGAATAGTTCTACCTCTAAAGAGTTGCTTCTGATTTTTATACCATACCAATTCTGTTTTACCAGCAATACTTCCTTGTAAACCTGCTCCTGATTTCCCTGTAATTCTATCAACTGTCCAAGCCCATGAAAACATATTTGGATCGAGTGGATTTAGTGGGAATTCGCAGTAAATATATTCGTAGCCTTTAATGGTTTTCAGTAGAATTCCTTCATAGCTATTAATAACGCCCTGTACTGTCTGACTTGATGTAATTTTCTCATTCCAATGTTGCACAATAGCTGCTCCTAATTCATTAGGAGAAGATTGTTCAGTTAAACCAGGAAAACCAAGTTGAACAGCTTTTTTAATAATATCTGCTCTTTGAATAACGAAGAAAAATGTATTTCCAGGTGTAAGATTATTTAATTGTAGAGACTTTAGCGACCAACCAGTTGCAGTTGTAATATCAACAGCATCATAGAGAAGTTTACTACGTCCTAATGCTGGATCTGATAGAGGAATATCTTTAACATAGTGAAAAATTGCTTCCCAAGTATAGTCTTCGATCGAGCCAATTACAGGAGATGCTATAGTAGCAACAATAGCTTGCCTTAATCTTTCAATTTCATTTTCTCTCAGCATTTAAAATTTCCTCTACGGCTCGAAAAAAATCACTCATTGTCAAGCCCAGAGCATTTGTAATGTGATTCATAACTCTCACAGATGGACTTTTTAGCCCTCTTTCCAACTGGCTAATATAGGTTCTATGCAAACCTGTAACTTCTGCCAAATATTCCTGTGACCAACCTTTTTCTGTGCGACGGCGTTGTATTTCTAAACCTAAAATCCGATCTAAGTTACTGGGCTTCATAAATTAAAATGTAGAGCTTTGAATACAAAAGTTCTACAGACTAAAGTATTCAAAGCAATGATTAGTGTTTGCTGACTAGCAAAAAGTTGTAGGCTTCCAGTAAGATAAAAACAACTGAAAGAGGCAATTATTATGTCTATTCGTGATAGTGCGATCGCCAAACTACAACAAATCCCCGAACCACTCTTACAGGAAGTGAGTGATTTCATCGATTTTATTACTCAAAAACATCTTGCCAAAACTGGTGAAAGTCAGACTGAAGAAAAGCTTGTCGAAGTAAAACAGGAAACTCAGGCAAAATTGAAACGGGGAAACCTATCTCGACTGCGAGGCATCGCCAAAAGTTCAGCAGCTACAGATGATCCTGATTCCAAAGACGATTATGTTAGCTACCTCACCGACAAGTATAAGTAATGCGAATTCTGATTGATACCAATGTAGTTCTTGACTTTTTACAAGAGCGAGAACCGTTTGTGGAAAATGCGGCGAGAATATTTGAGCGTATTGATACTGGAGAGATTGAGGGATTTATTGCGGCAACAACAATCACCAATATCTATTACATTGTCCGTAGAGCAACAGGAGCAGTAGTAGCTCAAAATGCTATTATCCAAGTTATGAAAGATCTAAACATTTGTGCTGTGGATCGAGATGTAATTGAACAAGCAATAGCACTGAATTTTCGTGATTTTGAGGATGCAGTGCAGTACGTTTGTGGAGTAGTGCATGGTGTAGATGCGATAGTGACTCGTGATAAATCTGGGTTTGTCGGTGCAGAAATTCCAGTAGTATTGCCTGAAGAGCTTGATACTATAATCAGCAGTAAAGCCTAATCCTATGAGATTATAGGAACTTCAAAACAACCACTGAAACTACCAATTAGCGATCGCTGGAAATTGGTACAAACTCTCTTAAAATCCCTAAAACAGGAAACTCAGCCAAAATTGAAACCGGGAAACCTATCTCGACTGCGAGGCATCGCCAAAACTTCAGCAGCAACAGATAATCTTGATTCCAAAGAGAATGATTGGTTCGCTCTCAATACTGCTCGGTTAAGCAAATTTGACTCTGTAGGGGCGAAGCATTCGGACAGAAAATTTAGGGTTTGAGTCATAAAT
>JBAVZX010000468.1:0-1754 GCA_049589015.1 Phormidium sp.
TTTTCCTGGCAAGGCTACAATTACTTCAATCCGTTCATTAACTGTGGAACTATTGGCATTACTTAAAATAATTGTGGACAAAACCGCTGCTTTCGGATCAATTTGGTCAATTTTAACAGCCTGAGTCTTTACACAAGCATCTCGGAAAAAGTTATCGAGTTCAGCTAATTGCAGAGAATCAATTAAATCCCTTGCTCTTTGTAAATCTGATTGTTCTACATTTTCTCCTAGTGGTAATAACAAATCCACTAATTCTCGATAAACTGGTTCTACAGTATCTCGAAAATCGAACTGAGCTTCGGCGGAAATTGCTACTAAATCACTCCGAATAGATTCCAGAGAATTAATAGCTTGATTATAAGCTGCGATCGCTCCTTGCCGATTTCCTTGCTTTTTATTAATTCTCCCTAATTGCCACTGCCAACGATAGTTAATATCAGTAGCATTAACACTTTGAGATAATAGTAAAGCTTTGTTCGTTAATTGTTGAGCAAAATCCCATTGCTTATTTTCTTCATACAACCTACCCAAATTTCCTAACGCATAAGATAATGTCCGTTTGTCTTGTAAAATTTCAGCTTGTTGGACTGCGGTTGCTAACATTTTGCCAATTTCCGCATTGCTAGGAATTGATAATTGATTACTTCCCTCTTTTCTTAGCTGCATTAACCTCCTAGCTAAATTAATTCGCGTATTAATTGCTTGTCTACTCAAAGGTAATTGCGCTAAATTAGCTTGAATTATTGGCACTAATTCTAATGCTTTTTCATTTTCATTTTGATTAATTAAAATATTTAAATGATTCAGCATTGCTTGAGTTTTAATATATGGAGAAGTAGTAATTTCTACCGATTTTTGATAGTAATCCAAAGCCGTAGGAATTTCTTCCTGTAATCTCGCTGTTTCGCCTAAACTTAATAGAATTGCAGCGATCGCATCAACCTCTTTTAACTTTTCCGCAATAGCTAAATCTTGTGTTAAAATTTTTTGCGATCGATCTAACTCCCCCACTACCCGCAAAGCATCCCCCAAACTTTGCAAACCTTTCACCTTAACTAAACTATCCGATTGATTTTGCAAAGTTACATTTAACTTATCCAAACTTTTAATTGCTTCCCGATATA
Source organism: Phormidium sp. (assembly GCA_049589015.1). Taxonomy (GTDB): domain Bacteria; phylum Cyanobacteriota; class Cyanobacteriia; order Cyanobacteriales; family Aerosakkonemataceae; genus Floridanema. Next base: position 1,125 of record JBAVZX010000468.1, read on the forward strand.
AACCCAACCTTTGTAAAGCTTGAGTCTGATTCACCTGATTTCTGGTAATTCCAGCAACATCACCTATTTTCTGGTAAGTATTAGTAGCTTGTTTCCAAGTTTCTAAAGCTTTTTCCGTTTGACCAACAGCAAATTGTAAAGCTCCTTGCACTTCTAAAGTTTGGGCGAACAATTTTTGGTGTTCTTTGCTATCAGCTTGTTTTTCTAGCAAATTAAAACTCTTGGTAATTTCTAACTGAGCCTTAGACCATTCACCAGTTTGTTGATAAACTAACGCCAAATTTCTCGCCACTCTTGCTTGCCCCAACTCATCGCCTTGAGTAACATAATTATTGTTGAGTTTTTCTAAAAGAGCGATCGCCTCTCGAAACTTTCCCTCCGCATAAAGCTTTTCTGCGTCTTTTTCCCCATCACTTATTGAATTATCAGCAACCAACCTATCTGGAAAACCCGAAAACGACATGGCATTTTTTTCCCACCAAACCACGCCAAAAAAAGATAAACTACCCCAAATAATAATTAATAAATTCTTAATTTTCATGATCTACTTCCCTACCCAAATTATTTTTTAATTGGTAAAACACCACAGCTAGGATGAATTAAACCAAGATTGTGAGGCGTAGCCATTTC
>JBAVZX010000469.1:0-3562 GCA_049589015.1 Phormidium sp.
ATGTGCTAGTCGGGATATGTGTGGAACGCTCAATCGAGATGTTGGTGGGACTATTGGGGATTCTCAAGGCGGGTGGGGCATACCTTCCTCTTGACCCTGAGTATCCCATCGAAAGATTGCGCCTGATGCTCGACGACTCTCAGGTGCAAGTTCTCTTAACTCAAGAAAAATTAGTAGAGTCTCTTCCCAAACATCAAGCGCAAGTCGTCTGCTTAGATAGCGACTGGCAAACGATTAACCAGGCAAGTCCGGTTAATCTTCACACTACAGTCAGCACGGAAAACTTAGCTTATGTGATTTACACCTCTGGTTCCACTGGAACTCCCAAAGGAGTTGTTGTTATTCATCGGGCGGTGAATCGGCTAGTCAAAAATACCAACTACATACAGTTAACAGTTGATGACCGGGTTGCTCAAGCATCCAATATTGCTTTCGATGCGGCAACCTTTGAAATTTGGGGAGCATTGCTCAACGGAGCCAAATTAGTGATCGTCAATAAATCGGTCTTGCTGTCGCCATCAGAATTAGCAGTGAATCTGAGATCTAATCAGATCAGCATCTTATTTTTAACTCCAGCCTTATTCAATCAGTTAGCCAGTGCAGTGCCACAAGCCTTTAGTGGGTTACGATGCTTACTATTAGGTGGAGAAGCGGTAGATCCCTTATGGGTAAAAGAGGTACTGGACAAAGGTGCGCCCCAACAAGTGCTTAATGGTTATGGGCCAACAGAAAATACCACCTTTTCCTCTTGGTATTTGATAGAGAAGTTACCTCTGAAAGCAACAACTGTCCCAATTGGTCGTCCGATCGCCAACACAGAACTTTATATACTAGACCAAAACCTACAACCAGTACCAATAGGTGTCCCAGGAGAATTGCATATTGGTGGGGCCGGATTAGCCAGAGGCTACCTGAACCGCCCCGAATTAACTAATGAGAAATTCATCCCCAATCCCTTCCGCAATCAACCAAATTCCCGCCTCTATAAAACCGGAGACTTAGCCCGCTATTTACCCGATGGCAACATCGAATACCTGGGACGCATCGACAACCAAGTAAAAATCCGCGGCTTCCGCATTGAATTAGGGGAAATCGAAACCATCCTCAGCCAACATCCCCAAGTCCAAACATCTATCGTCATCGCACGGGAAGATACTCCAGGAGATAAACGCCTAGTTGCCTACATCATACCCTCAGTAGAGGCAACACCCACAATTTCTGAAATACAGCAATACCTGAAAACCAAACTCCCAGACTACATGGTACCCAGTGCCCTTGTAATCCAGGAAACCTTTGCACTCACACCAAACGGCAAAATAGACCGTCGCGCCTTACCCGCACCAGATTTTCACAGCGCACAAAAAGACTTATATGTAGCACCTCGCACCCCAGTTGAAGAAATCCTCGCCCAGGTGTGGACACAAGTGCTCAAACTAAACCAAATCGGCATTTATGATAACTTCTTTGCACTAGGCGGACATTCCCTGCTAGCGACTCAAGTAATTTCGCGCTTGCAAGAAGCCTTTGGCATTTCCTTACCATTGCGTTATCTATTTGAATCACCAACGATCGCTCAGTTAAGTCAAGCTATCTCAGATCAGCTTCAAACTGGCTCAGATCTAACTTTTCCAGCAATTGTACCAGCTTCCAGAGACATAGACATTCCCCTGTCTTGGGCGCAGGAACGGATGTGGTTTCTGCATCAATTGGAAAGCGAAAGTGATGCCTACACTATCCCTGTAACGATGCGACTGATGGGGAATCTCAATCCCAAAGCTTTGGAACAAGCCTTTGCCCAGATAGTGCAGCGCCATGAACTGCTGCGGACTCGCTTTCAAATCAAGGATAACCAGCCGATACAGGTCATAGACCAGAATATAACTCTAACGTTAGCAATAGTAGATCTCCAGAATCAGCCCCAACCCAGGAAACAAGTAGAAGCATTGGTGAGAGAAGAAGCCTGCCAACCATTCGACTTGGCTAATGATCCAGTGCTGCGAGTCAAGCTGTGGCAAGTTGCTCAAGAAGAATATGTATTGCTATTAGCCATTCACCACATTGCTGCTGATGGTTGGTCGATGGGGGTTTTAATCAGCGAAGTCTCAACCTATTATCGAGCTATGGCAACAGGCAGTCCAGTTGAGTTACCAGAATTACCAATACAGTATGCCGACTTCGCCCTGTGGCAGCGTCAATGGTTCACAAACCAAGTTCTAGAGCGTCAGTTAAGCTATTGGAAGCAACAGTTAACGGGAGCGCCATCCCTGTTAGAACTACCCACAGACCGCCCCAGGCCAGCAATCCAGACTTTTCGCGGCGCAACAGAGCGACTACAACTGGATAACCAGCTAACCGAGCAGCTGAAAAAGCTCAGTCAAAAATCAGGAACCACCCTGTTTATGACACTACTAGCAGGCTTTGCAGTATTAGCATCACGCTACAGCGGACAAACAGACCTCGTAATTGGCTCACCCATTGCCAATCGCAACCGCAGAGAAATTGAAGGGTTAATCGGCTTTTTTGTCAATACCCTGGCGCTGAGATTTGATTTATCTCCAGAACTGACTTTTGAAGCCCTTCTCGCCCAAGTGCAACAGGTGACGCAAAATGCCTACGAGCATCAGGATTTGCCCTTTGAGATGTTAGTTGAACAGTTGCAAATAGAGCGACACCTCGATCGCAATCCCCTAGTACAGGTAATGTTTGCCCTGCAAAATGCACCAACTTCCCCTTGGGATTTGCCCGGTTTGAAGGTTGAAGAAATGGCTTCGGGACTGGAGTCAGTTCGGTTTGACCTAGAAATTCACTTGTGGGATACACCTGAAGGACTTGGAGGTTTTTGCTCTTACAACCAGGATTTATTTGATGAAGCAACAATTGTTCGCATGATGCAACATTTCCAGATGTTGTTAGCAGCCATTGTCGAGAATCCCCAGCAGTCAGTTGCTCTACTGCCCCTGCTGACACAGCAAGAACGTGAGCAACTGTTAGTGGAATGGAACAATACTCAAACAGACTATCAGTATAATCACCGTATTCATAAGTTGTTTGAAGAACAGGTGGAACAGACTCCAGATGCAGTCGCAGTTATCTGTGAAAAAGAACAACTAACCTATCAACAATTGAATTGTCGTGCTAACCAGGTAGCACACCACTTACGCTCCTGGGGTGTAGGTGCAGATGTGGTGGTAGGGATTTGCGTAGAACGTTCCCTAGAAATGGTAATAGGAATACTTGGGATTCTCAAAGCAGGCGGAGCATACCTGCCCCTTGACCCAGCGTATCCGATTGAGCGCTTACACTTTATGCTCGAAGATGCTCAAGTTGCAGTGCTGCTGACCCAAGAGCGACTGCTTGATAAATTACCTGAACATCAAGCACACCTTGTTTGTTTAGATACTAACTGGCAAGTTATTTCCCAGTTGAGTCAGGACAACTTGATCTCTAGCGTACAACCAGAGAACTTGGCTTATCTGATTTACACTTCTGGTTCTACAGGTCAGCCCAAGGGAGTGGCTATGAATCAACTACCCCTTGCCAACCTCATCCTTTGGCAACTGAA
>JBAVZX010000470.1:0-2529 GCA_049589015.1 Phormidium sp.
AGCAAAAGATCTCTTAGACTTTGAAGATCCAGATATGCAGAATCAGCGGCGTTTGTTGCAGCGCGAAATTGCTTATTTACGTTCCAAAAGTGTTTTTGCCAAACTGCGGATCGACACCGGAAACAACGATGATTTAGGTTTGAGTTTACCCCCCGATTTGCGGCGATATTTTACTGCTTTTAAGCGTCAAGACAAAGAAAGTGCTAAACTAATTCAAGCAGGTTCTTATGCTGGTAGCTTTTATCAATTTCTCCGGGAAATAGACATTTTCAACGATCGCACATCCGTAGTGTTTAATGTGGTGGGATATAGCGATCGCGGAATCAGCGCCATGTCACTTCGTCCCGAAAATTTAGAAGTATTAAATACCTGTTCTCAGATTTACCAAAACGAACTAAGAGAACAAGAAATCACCCAAGCGCGAAAGGAAATTTTACATCTAATTCAACTCAATGCGAGTCGGAGTTTCGCCAACGGGAAAACCTTTATCAAGCAAGTATTAGAAATCCCCACCGATCGCACAACTATTATATCTCATACTGAGACAATTAGTAACTTTAGTTCTACATTAGAATTACGAGACGAACACGCCAAATTAATTAAAAATTACTTAGACTCTGACAAAAGCTATCTATTTTTAACTGGTAATCCGGGAATTGGTAAAACCACAGCAATTGTAGACTTTCTCAAAGCTCATGTCAACGAAGGTTTTCTCTTCTTTTATGTTAGTCCCCGCAAACAAGTCAACTTAGACATTATTGAAAAATTCAAAGACTCAGTAACAGGGAAGTTAGATGACGAAACCTTTTGCATTAACACCAACTCTCAACTGATTGAAGATAATTCTCGGATTTGTGTCGTAAATTATCACTCGGAGAAACGCGAAGGTGATTTTAAGGAAAATGGCGTTAATTTTTTCGATTCTAGTCTAGAAATTGAACGTAAAACCTCACGCCAGAAAGCACTTAAGAGAAAAAATGAAGACGAAATTGTAGCGACAAATCGCCGCAGCAAAGGAGTTTTATCCTCTCTTTGTGAAGCAATACACACCACGATTAAAAGCGAAATCTCTAATAATATTGTCGCTACAGCTTGCATTCAATCTTTAAGGATTACTGAAAATGGAAAAAATACCTTAGAACATTTTGAAAACATCTTTAAAAGTGCTTACAATAAGCAAGACGCTAAGGTTATTCCTCATGAAATGAGAAGAATATCGACGCGGATTAAGCATTTATTCATTATGATAGATGAAATAACTGGAGATGATAGCGGTGTTGAGTTTTTAAATGGAATCAGTAAGATTTTAAAACGTTATAAATTGAGTGATTCTCAGTATGGATTTAACACTAAAGTTATTGTAGCAGATGCTTCAATTGTCGATCGCGACGTGATCAAACAACATTTATCGGAAACTTCACCCGAACCAGATAAAATATTTTTTAGACGTGCATCTTCCCAAGCTATTCAACCACTTTCGTTTCAGGAATTTGAGTTTAAGCGATCGCCAGCAGTCGCCATCAACGCTAACTCCTACCCCGCCAGCAATTTAATCATTACTTATAAACTATTTGTCGAATCACTTCCCTTTAACGAAGACACCTTTGCAGCAACAAGAGATCACCTAAAAAAAAGAGTACAAACTCAAATTGTTCAAGATATTAACACACTCTGGAAACGTCCCGACGCTGGACAAATTATCGTATACATTCAAGACAAACGAAAATTACAAGAATTAATCGAAAAAATTAAACAACAGCGGGGAGAGTTTGTCAAAAATCAGGATTATTTAGAGATCCACGCCAACCTTTCTGATAATGATAAAACAGCGATCCACCAACACAAAAATCAAGTCAAAATCATCTTTATGACATCCTCCGCAAGTCGCGGTTTATCCTTTCCCAAAGCGAAGCATATTTTAGTAGAAATTCCCCATTTTCGCGTTGAAAGTAACCTGATGGAAATCATCCAAGTTATTTACAGAGGACGGGGTGATTATTACGAAGATGGAATTAGGAAAACCTTGGACGATCGAGAAAAAGAACTGGTGTTTTATTTGAGCGATCGCGCCATTTATTACAACGACGACAAACAACTTTCCCTACGAGAAAGCACCATCAATTTATTAAATATCTTGCTAATTATCAAATCTTGTGTATTAACTAGAATTCAAGGTTACGGACAAATTGGTAGAGAAAAATTCCTGATGATTCCTATAGGTGGAAAATCTGTATCTACCGCAGGTAAAACATTTAGCGGACAACTAGCAAACCTAATCAAAGACTTAAAAAATGAATATCATAGATATCCCAATCACAAAGTTTTAAAAGAAGTTTATACCAGTTTAGAACAACTGCTAAGTCGAGCAAAATTTACCTTAAATCCCCGAAACTCAGATTCTCAAAATTCTGACAGTTATTCCTATTTACAATTACGAGAAGTTTTCTCTAGCAAATTCACTGATTCAGTAAACAATGGATTTGATAGTTTACTCAAACTTGGCAACCTAGAAACTGGATTGATTAATGG
>JBAVZX010000471.1:0-5288 GCA_049589015.1 Phormidium sp.
GACCTTCCCCCCGCAGCAACAGCAGAAAGAACAATGTTGCAATCTCAATCAATCCAATCTTTAATAATTGCTCCCTTAATTCACTCTAGTAAAGTCATCGGATTTTTAGGTGCAGATGTAGTTAACTTCGCCAAAATTTGGAGCCAAGATGATATTAGTTTGCTCAGATTAGTCGGAGAAATTACAGCTATTGGTATCGCCAGACATAAAGCCGAAGAAGCCTTAAGAGTTGCCAAAGAAGCCGCTGAAGCAGCTAACAATGCTAAAAGCACTTTTTTAGCAAATATGAGTCATGAACTACGTACCCCGTTAAATGCAATTTTAGGTTTTGCTCAATTAATGGAAAGAGATGCTGCTTTAACGGCGCGTCAAAAAGCATCTCTCGCCACTATTAACCGCAGTGGAGAACATTTACTAACTTTAATCAATGATGTGTTAGAAATGTCCAAAATTGAAGCAGGAAGAACGGTTTTACATTCCATACCTTTCGATTTACATCGATTGCTACAAACCTTACAAGAAATGTTTTTAGTTCGCGCCGAAGCTAAACAGTTATCTCTTCAATTTGATATTGCTCCAGATTTACCTCAATACGTTTTCACTGATGAAGGTAAACTCCGACAAGTGCTAATAAACTTATTAAGTAATGCCGTTAAATTTACCGAAATAGGAGAAGTAACTCTTTGCGCTTCTGCAAATACCATAAACCAAGAACAGATTACTCTTTGCTTTGAAGTTCAAGACACAGGTAGAGGAATTTCCTCAGAAGAAATAGATAATTTATTCCAACCTTTTGTGCAAACAACTAGTGGAACTGAAGCCAGAGAAGGCACAGGTTTAGGATTAACTATTAGCCGTCAATTCATTCGCTTAATGGGAGGTGATATTCAGGTTAATAGTATTTTAGGAGTAGGTTCTAATTTCAGATTTTATATTCAAATTAGTTTAGCTGAATCCTCTGAAATAGCACCATTATTAAGCAATAGACGAGTGCTTAAGATAGCACCAAATCAAATTACTTATCGAATTTTAGTAGTAGACGATCGCGCAGAGAACCGAGACATAATTGCTCAACTTTTAGGAAGTATTGGTTTGGAAGTTCGCACAGCTAATGATGGGGAAGATGCGATCGCAACTTGGGAAAACTGGCAACCTCACCTAATTTGGATGGATATGCGAATGCCCATTATGGATGGTTACGAAGCCACTCGCCAAATTAGAAAAAAAGCCAATAACAACTCACCTTTCCCCAAAATTATTGCCCTAACAGCTAGCGCCTTTGAAGAACAAAGAACCACCATTTTAGCCGCAGGTTGCGATGATTTAGTCAGCAAACCTTTCCGGGAACAAGTAATTTTTGATAAACTCACCGAACACATTGGAGTTCGCTTCATTTACGCCGAAGAATCAGAAACTCAAAACCTAGAAGAAACTGTCGGTAGTGGCAGAGATCTTAAACCTTCAGATTTATCAGTTATGCCATCAGAATGGCTAGGAGAATTGCACCAAGCATCCTTAGAAGTAGATGGCGAAAAAATTAGTCAACTCATTACTCAAATTCCCTCATCTCATCAATTATTAATCGATGGATTAACTGATTTAGTGCGTCGTTTCTGCTTTGATGAAATTTATGAATTAACAGAAAAATGAACTACTCCGCTGTCTAGACGGACGGGGAATTTCGCGACATTTTTGGGTTAATACCAAATCCGGGTTAGCAACTCCTTTTATTTTCTTCATCTTCTCTTCGCGCTCTTCGCGTCTTCGCGGTTCAAATGAAAAGGGGGTAATAAACCCGGATTTAGTATAAAGTAATGGGGAACTAGGGAAAAACCGGATGATGCAAGAGACTAAGGAGTACGAGCAACTTTCACCCAAGGCTGGACAAATTATTTTAGAACAGTTACCAGACCGGATTAGAAATGCGATCGTTGCGCGTGCTGTTGAAATTGATTATCCCATTGAAGCGGTGATTGAAATGACGATCGCAGGCTATCTTGATCCTCATGCGATCGGCTTTGTCGATTGCAAACCCGATCGAAAAGCTTAAAATTAAGGCAGTAATCATGCAAACTCTTCCACAAACTGATCGGAAGCATCTCAGCCATGATGCTGCATTGATGTTGTTGGCAGTGTTACCGTCAAACATTCGTGATGCTTATCTAAATTATGCCAAACAGATTGATTACTCGATCGAAATGGTATTGGAGATGGCGCTAGCGGACTTCCTCGATTCTGATTCCTTGACATTTACAGACTGTAAGCCTCAAATTGGTTTACCTGCAAACGAAGACCAAGTTACATAATCAGGAATCTCCAAAGAAATCATGTCAAGCAAATTCCGAAAAATGCGTTCGCGTAGCGTTGCGTTAGCAGTATCGCGTAGCCTTGCGTTAGCAGTATCGCGTAGCGTGCTCTCTTGCATATCGCCCCCAACTCAGATCTTGCACCATTCTCAACAAGACCTAAAAAACCGGGTTTCTTTACGAAAAATATAAACTTTCAGGTTTAGCTATTTGCAAGAAACCCGGTTTTTAGCCCTGGTGCAAGATCTGAGCCAACCTATTTTTGCCCAAACTTCTAGACTCAATATGCAACGTGACATAATTCTTTCCACTCTCAAACAACATCAGACTGTGTTGAAAAATTTAGGTGTGCGATCGCTAGCATTGTTTGGTTCTATCGCCAGAGATGAAGCAACACCTACTAGTGATATTGATATCCTGGTTGATTTTGAACCTCCAATCACTTTCGATCGCTATATGGACGTAAAATTTTATCTGGAGGATCATCTAGGCAGAAAAGTCGATCTCGTCACCTGGAAATCACTCAAGCCTCAAATTCGAGCATTAGTAGAACAAGAGGCGATTCATGTCGCGTGATCTTCGACTTTATCTGACTATAATATAATAAGTAAAGACAACAAAACTAAATCAAAGGCAACCACAATGGCTCGACAACTCAAGCGTTGGGAATCTCCCCGTAAAGAGGGAAGAAACGACAAAGGTAGAGGCGGTTCTGCAAGAGCGAGACAACTGAAGAAACAACAACAAATGTTGCGGAAAAAACTCAAAGAACAGTCCGAAGACCAAAAACCAAATCAAAACCAAAAACCAAATCACAAAAACGCTCCGGGAGGGAAAATTAATTTCCTCCCGCTTTTTTTTGTCCCAATTCTACAGGAAAATTCTTATTAATCCCTTCCCAAATCTTGAGTTTGCCATCAAATGCACCAGTCGCCAGGAAATTTCCATCAGGACTAAAAGCGATAGTTTGTATCCAATCTGTATCAATCATGATCGATCGAATTTCTTGTCCGCTTTGTAAATCCCAAATCCTTACCCCATCCCTACCCGCACTCGCTACAGTTTTTCCGTCAGGATGCACCGTAACAGAATTAACGATATTTTGATGACCAACAAGTGTAAAAGATCGGCGAGTTGCCAGGTTCCAAACTTTAACTGTATGATCGTAACTGCTACTCACCAAAGTATTACCATCTGGTGAAAAAGCTAAAGAAGTAATTGCGCCTTGATGTCCGGGAATAGTACCCAAAAATTGACTAGTTTGAATATTCCACAATTGAATAGTTTTATCCCTACCTCCAGTTGCCAAAATTTGCCCATTCGGACTAATTGCCATAGCGTAAACTATTGGTTGTGATAAAGGTACGCGATTATAAAGTAACCTTTCGGTTTTTAAATCAATTAATTTTATTCCATCCAAACCCCCACTGACTAAAGTTTGTCCATCGGGAGTAATAGCTAAAGATAAAATATTGCTAAATTCATGAGTTAACATCCGGCTTAATTTGCCGTTTTTTAAACTCCAAATTTTCAGGGTAGCATCTTCACTACCGCTAGCTATGGTAAGATTATCTGGAGTAATTGCTAATGCCAAAACTCTGTTACTATGAGCATTAATTGTGCGAATTTTATTACCCTTGATGGGATTCCACAAGCGAATTTTGGTATCAATATCAGTTCCGCCACTGGCAAGATATTTGCCATCAGGACTGAAAGTAAGAGCGTAAATTGGGCCCCAATGAGCTTTAATATTATGTAAAAGTTTGACTCTTTGCCAAGTGCTTTCTGTGGTTGGCAAAGGAGTATCAGGAATTTGTGGATTAGGTGGTGGAGGCAGTTTTTGGGCAATAGGATTAATATTTGCCTCACTGATATCTGTAAAAATTGTGTAGCAGCTAAGACTGGCTAAAAGTACACATCCTACTTGAAAGAATTTAGTGGCAATGTTCGGAAGTTTCATCCAATTGTGATTGAATATTAGGGCAGATTATCTCATCTACAATTTCAGATTTTGGGTCTTTCCAATCAGAAAGAAGTTCTTGTAATTCCGATCGCAAAATTTCCAAAGCGGCAATTTGTTGATCGATCGCTTGTAGTTTCGCCTGAATATGTTGCTTAACTTCGTGACAGGGTAACTCACCGCGATCGTGAATTTCCAGAAATTCCTGAATCTCTTTTAAACTCATACCCAAAGACTGAGCACGTTTAATAAAGTCCAGTCGTTTCAGTACTTGAGAATCAAACAGTCGATATCCAGAGATAGCACGAGTCACTACAGGCGATAGTAAGCCAAGTTCTTCGTAATAACGAATGGTTTTTACTGGTAATCCACTAAATGACGCTACTTCTCCGATTTTGTACAGTTTGCCTAAAACAGTTCTCATCATGATTTTAGGTCAGTAAGAATATCTAGGAAGTTTGCGGAAAAAACTTTCTCTCTGGTTCCGAGAGATCCTCTGCTTCAATCAGCGCGAGGGGCGTTTTTTGTTAGGAATATTTAAGTTAGGTAACTGAGATTGGGAAGGTGTGGGTGGGAGATAAATTTGGGGTGCTTCCGTGGGAATTTCCGCTGGACGACGCTGAACCATTAACCAACGTAACACGATCGCCAATGCTACAACACCGATCCCAAAAGTTAGCAAGGATACGCGATCGCCAACTCCGCCAATCACCGCATCCACCGCCCCAATAGTAATCATAAAACTAACAATCGGTTCTCTGCGGTAGGCTGACCTCAAAAACCTCACATAAGCAGCATTCATCATAAGTGGTTTGTCAACTATGTAATCTACTTTTTCTTCAATCTTAGCGTTTTACTATTCCGCTTCCTATCCCTCACTTGCATGAAGTCGGGAAGTAGCAAAAATTTACCTTTCCTACACCCCTACTTCATGCTCCATTACTTTTGTTTCAAAAGAGCATATTCTTCAGGAAAACTTCCGAAAAAATGACTTTAAGACAGTCCTAACCAGGATAATAACC
>JBAVZX010000472.1:0-9502 GCA_049589015.1 Phormidium sp.
ATCAATTTCCGGGCTAATAGCTCAAGTCCATTAAAATGGACTGAAAGCAACTGAAAGCATAAAAATCCTACTAAGTATCTTAGTCGTCTTTAAAGGACTCGAAGCTCTTAGCCGGGAAATTGATTTCCCGGAGGATTTCGGAACTTTCGGAACTGGTGTAAGATCCGAGTTAATTGTCTTCTCTGTTCCTTGGAGAAATTTGAACTTTTGTCGAGTTTGGATTGTCTAATATAGAGAGTTGAATTAGTAAGAAATTATGCCGCAAACTAAAGGAATTGATGAGTTAGTCGATAATTTGCCGACGAAAAACACAACGGTTTATTTGTTACAAGGATTAGATTTTATTGTGCCTGGGGAGTGGGAAAATATAGTCGGTTTTGATAATATGATTCGGGCGGTGACTGGGAAGAAAGACAAAGATAAGATTAAGAAGATACGCGATCGCGCCCTGAAAATATATAATGACGAATCACAAGGTTATCAAAGAGCGATTTGGTTGTATCAAATTGCGGATACAGCGGATAGTGCGATGGGGGCGATGGCGATCGCAAACAAACTAAGTGAAAAAGTTAGCTTCCTGTCATTTTTAAATAAACTAACGCCCAAATCTGACATAATTCAAAGCGTCGATCTCGGTTTAAAATTAGTAATTGAACTATTAGCTTTCGCAGCCATTCATCAAATCCCCGTTACCAACTTTGGAGCTTTTGCCAATAGTTTAACTAAGTATAGCGGACAATCATTAATGCGAATGGCGGCATTAGTTTCCGTTGATGCTTTAGTTCCCCTTGGCCCTGATTTTGTGCGAAAAGTCCAAACAAATTTGACTAGTTTAAATCCAGCTAATTTACAACAAAACCCAACTTTTCAAAGTATTAGCGGCATGATTCCCGGAAATAGTACAACCGAAAAGTTAGGATTTATGGAACAAAATTTCGCCTCTGTCCAAGGGTGGATGAATAACTTTGTGCAATCCCATCAATTAACCCAACAAAACGTAGTTAGTCACTTAAAACAGTACATTGATTTTGCTGATGATAAATTAGATTATGTCGCAGCATTTTTAGATGTATCAACCAATTATTATCAGCATACAGGAACACAAAGCGTAGCCAGACATTTGATTGAAAAAGCCGCCGATTAGTGAATTTATCTGTGTTCATCTGTGTTTATCTGTGGATATCTGTGGTTAAAAAACTAGATTTCTGGCAAAAGTCCTAAATCTTTGAATAAAACAACGCAGATGAAAGCAGATAAACGCAGATAAACGCAGATGATGTATTTTGGAGGATTTTTTTACCACAGATATCCACAGATAAACACAGATGTAAGCGTAGCTTTACTGTGGGGCACACAGATAAATATAGATGTTTGATGGTCGAAACTGCACTGCGCGAATACATCCAGCGTCGCAAGCGTCTCAAAGTATTAGACCTCTTTGGCACTATTGATTACGAAGAAGGCTACGACTACAAACAAGAACGTCAGCAAAAATGAGGTTCAAAAAATCATAACTCTCGAATTACCCGACAAGGATTTCCCGCAGCAACCACATTTTCAGGAATGTTTTTTGTTACTACACTTCCGGCACCAATAGTAGTATTATCGCCAATTGTTACACCGGGACAAATAATTGCGCCGCCACCAATCCAAACATTATTACCGATTTTTATTGGTGCAGCGAGTTCCTTTCCTGTTAACCGAATATTCGGGTCTACTGGATGATAAGCGGTGTAAATTTGCACATAAGGCGCACACAAAACATTATCGCCAATATGTACTGTATTGCAATCTAAAATTACGCAACCATAATTCATGTAAAAGTTGTCACCAGCATAAATGTGACAACCATAATCGCAATAGAAATTAGGAACAATTTGGGGATTCTTTCCTACTTTAGCGAATAGTTGGTGGAGAAGTTGCGATCGCAAATCCCCCTCCTCCTCCCCCGTATTATTGTACAAACGAGTCAGCCGACAAGCCTCCAAATGCAAAGCCTGTAACTCCGCATCAGCAGCAACATACAACTCACCAGCTAACATTTTTTCTCTTTCTGTTTTCAACTGTTCCATAATTAAGCAGAGAGATAGAGGGGAAGAAACTCTGTAGGGGCGGGTTTAGTAGACAACCTTTGCAACCAACTAACAATCGTTGGGCAAAACCCGCCCCTACAATCTCTGTTTTGGGCGGGTTTTGTTGTTAATTCTGCTGCTGTGATTACAGAATTGTCTGCTAAACCCGCCCCTACAACTCAAAACTTTCCCAATCCCTTTCATAGCTTACTTGCCCGTAATTGTCCACAAGCAGCATCAGCTTCCAAACCTCTAGAATAACGTACACTGACAGCAATACGTTTATTTTGTAAAACACTCATAAAAGCTTGAATTCGTTTAGCATTTGGGCGTTGATAATCTGCTTCCTGAATTGGATTATAAGGAATTAAATTCACATGACTTTGGAAACCGCGCAAATGTTTAGCTAACTCTTCCGCCTGTTCCGGCAAATCATTCACCCCCGCCAACAGGACATATTCAAAACTGACTCTTCGCCCAGTAATTTGCACATATTCCCGACACTCATCCAGCAAATCTGCCAAAGTGGAATGTTTAGCAGTAGGAATCAATTTTTCCCGCAAACGTTGGTTAGAAGCGTGCAAACTTACCGCCAAAGTAACTTGTAAATTATACTTAGCTAATTGGCGAATTTTTCCCGGAATACCCACAGTAGAAACCGTAATATTTCGCTGTCCGATACCCACATCTTCGTTCAGAGATTTAACTGCGCCCAAGACATTTTCCACGTTCATTAAAGGTTCGCCCATACCCATAAAGACAATGTTACTGACGCGCCTTTGAAAATCTTCTTGAACAGTCAAAACTTGGTCAATAATTTCATGTTTAGCGAGGTTACGTTTAAAACCGTCCTTACCAGTGGCGCAAAAATCACAGGCCATCGGACAACCAACTTGCGAAGAAACGCAAACAGTCAAGCGTTTTTCGGTGGGAATACCCACTGTTTCCACTATTTGACCATCTGCTAACCGCAGCAAATATTTTACCGTTTCATCTGGAGCAACCGAACGATAATGTAATGTTGACCTACCGATAGAAATATCCGCCAAATCATCGCGCCATTGTTTCGGAAAGACTGTAATTTCGGAAAGACTTCTTGCGCCTTTTTCGTATATCCATTGATGCAGTTGTTTTCCGCGATAGGCTGGTTGCCCTTGCTGCTGCACCCAATCAGTTAATTCTGTCACAGAAGCACCCAGGAGCACAGGGGAGATGGGGAGATGGGGAGATGGGGAGGTGGGGAGGTGGGGGGAATTAAGTTTTACCTTTATCCTTTCCCCTTTTTTACCTTCTGCCTTTTGCCCTCTGCCTTCTGCTTTTCTTCCGAGTTTACTTTGTACCATAAATTTATTTGTGATTTGTTATCTGTCATTGGTCATTGGTCATTCGCTATTTTGACTAATGACCAATGACCAATGACCAATGCAATGACTAATTAAATCGTTACTACGGTATCCGTCTGAGTTGAGCCGATAGCGCCAGAATAAATTAATCCTCGCTGCATATCCAGAGTTAAAATTGCGCCATCGCGGATGCAACCAGTGGCATTTTTCACACCGACAATTACCGGGATACCCAAACGCAAACCAATGATGGCGGCGTGACTGGTGAGACTTTCGTCTTCGGTGATGATACCAGCGGCTTTGCGAATGGCATCAACGAATTCAGCACTGGTGCGGGAGGCGACCAAGATTTCTCCGGGATTAAAGTTAGAGACATCAGCAGAGTTAGCTGCGACTCTCGCCCTACCACTAACTGAACCAGAACCCAAGGCGGTACCTTTGCCGAGTACTGCTGTTACTACTTCCACTTTAATTAAATCTGTGGAACCGGACACGCCTTGTAGAGTTCCAGCTGTCATTACCACTAAGTCACCTTCGGTGACTAAATTATTTTCCGTCGCTACATTAATGGCAGCTTGGAAAGTTTGACTGGTGGAAGGTAAATCTAACAGTAATAAGGGTTTAACGCCCCAAACTAATTGTAATTGTCGGGCAACATCGACGTGGGGTGTCACTGCCAAAATGGGGGTTTTTGGCCGGAATTTGGAGACGTTTCTGGCTGTTGCCCCTGATTTAGTCAAACTCATGATTGCTGTAGCGTCAAGTTGTTCGGCTATGTGACCGACTGCTTGGCTAATGGCGTTGGGAATGGAAGGACTGGTATTGGCGATGGTGGCGACGGTGGGTTGTTGGGCTTGTTCTTGTTCAATTCTGACGGCGATGCGTGCCATTGTCGCTACGGCTTCGATGGGGTAATTACCGACGGCGGTTTCGTTGGATAGCATAACAGCATCGGTTCCGTCGAGGATGGCATTGGCTACGTCGGAGATTTCGGCGCGGGTGGGACGGGGGCTACCGACCATGCTATCTAACATTTGGGTGGCGGTGATGATGGGAATTCCTAAACGGTTTGCTAGGACGATTAACCGCTTTTGTAGGATGGGTACGTCTTCTGCGGGTAGTTCTACGCCTAAGTCGCCTCTGGCTACCATTACGCCATCACACAGGGGGAGGATGGCTTCCATTTGTTCGATCGCTTCGTGTTTTTCGATTTTGGCGATGACTGGCACTTGTTTACCAGCGCTGAAAATCAATTCTTTGATTTCCAAAACGTCTTGGGGGTTACGGACGAAGCTTAATGCTACCCAGTCTACACCTTGGTCTAACCCGAACATTAAGTCTTTGCGGTCTTTGTCGGTGAGGGCTTTGATGGAGAGGTAGACTCCGGGAAAGTTTACGCCTTTGCTGTTGGAAAGGGTGCCGCCGACGACGACGCAGCAATGTAATTCTTGGGTGGTGCGGTCAACTTTTTCGACGACCATTTCTACTTTGCCGTCGTCTAGGAGTATGGTAGCGCCTTCGGGGACTTCTTCGGCTAGTCGGTCGTAGGTGACGGAGCTAATTTCTTCTGTGCCTAAAACTTGACGATTGGTTAAAATAAAGCGATCGCCTTTTTTGACTACTACAGACCCATGTTCAAATTGCCCTAATCTGATTTTCGGGCCTTGTAAGTCTTGCAGTATCCCCACTGGCTGATTAAGCTCAAAGGAAGTTTGTCGAATTAGGCGAATATTCCTTTGGTGTTCTTCGTGGGTGCCGTGGGAAAAGTTTAGGCGCAAGGTGGTGGCACCTGCTTCGATTAAAGCTCGCAAAACTTCGGGAGTGCGGGTGGCCGGGCCAATAGTGGCAACTATTTTTGTTCTTCGCAGGTATTTATCAGATGGCATTTTGACCTATCCACAGGGGTAGAAGGGGGCAGAAGTTGTCGGGGCGGGTTTTGTAGTTAATTCTTCTGCTGTGATGACAGAGCTATTTACTAAACCCGCCCGTACAGAGTTTGTAGGGGCGGGCGTAGGGGCAGGTTTAGCAGATAAATCTCTGGTAACAAAGAAGAATTAATCACAAAACCCGCTCGTACAACAACAAAACCCGCCCTTAGAAAGTTGTAAGTTGGGGAAACTTTTTAATTTAACACTCTTCACTCTACCCTAATCAGTAATCAACAAACTTTATTGTTTGAGTGTCCGTATCGTATACTACGCGATGGAAGTTAACTGGAGTAATGATACTGATGTCGGAGGCACAAAAGCCACTGACAGTACCAAAGGAGTTGTTGCAACCTCCGGGCGATTTTAATCCTACGCTGCTGATGTTTTTTGTCGCAGTCGGAATGGTAATACTTTCCACTTGCGGTTATTGGTGTTGGGGATGGCCTGATTGGTGCTGTTTTTTGATTAACGTGATTGCTTTGCACATGGTCGGGACTGTGATTCATGATGCTTCTCACAATGCTGCCCATCGCAATCGTGTCATGAATGCTATATTAGGGCATGGTAGCGCCCTGATGTTGGGTTTTGCTTTTCCAGTTTTTACACGGGTACATATTCAGCATCATGCCAATGTTAATGACCCGGATAATGACCCAGATCATTTTGTTTCCACTGGTGGACCATTATGGTTAATTGCGGCGAGGTTTTTCTATCACGAAGTTTTCTTTTTCAAGCGGCGTTTATGGCGCAAATATGAATTATGGGAATGGTTTTTTAGTCGATTGTTTGTCGCCACAATTGTCTATTTTGCTTGTCAGTACGGATTTTTGGGCTATGTTTTGAATTTCTGGTTTTCCCCTGCTTTGGTTGTAGGTTTGGCTTTAGGGTTATTTTTTGATTATCTACCCCATCGTCCTTTTCAGGAGCGCGATCGTTGGAAAAATGCTAGAGTCTATCCTAGCCCAATTCTTAACATCCTGATCTTAGGTCAAAACTATCACTTGATTCATCATTTGTGGCCTTCTATTCCTTGGTATAATTACCAAACAGCTTACCGCGCCACTCAACCTCTTTTAGATGAAAAGGGCTGTTATCAAACTTTGGGATTGTTGCAAGGGAAAGATTTTTGGAGTTTTGTCTACGACATCTTTTTAGGAATTCGTTTTCACGGCAAAAAGAATTCTCGTCAGCAGTTGGAAGAAACATAGCAAGATTTACTGAACATATCATAATTGATGGAGATTTAATAACTCACCAGAAGCAAGTTTCATCCCTTGCTTCTTTTTTATTTGAGTATTTACAATTTATCGCTTGTATTGTATAATTACCAGCAAGCAAATTCTACCACAAAGAACAAAATTTATGCTCACTGCCAACCAACTGTTTAACGAGTCTTACTATTTAGACAATAATTTAGACCTTTCTGTAGGTTTAAGTAATGGCGTTATTAGTAGTGGCTTCGATCACTTTAATACTGTTGGAAAATTAGAAAATCGTAGTCCCAGTGCTTTCTTGAATAGTAACTTTTATTTACAAACTTATTCTGATGTAGCCTTGGCTGTTCAGAATAATACAATTACCGCTTTTGACCACTTTATCTTATACGGTCAATTTGAAAACCGCAATCCTAATTCTGCTTTTAATACTCCCCTTTATTTACAACAAAACCCGGATGTAGCAGCGGCTGTACAAAGAGATGAAATTACCGCTTTTGCACATTTTATCGAATATGGTATCCAAGAAGGACGATCGCCCGCTACCATTTTCAACCAACCTAACCCGGAAAAGTGGAATTTTTCCTTAGATAATTACACAATTGAACACCAGGGAATCAATAATCTAAACATCAATGTTGACTATACCTACAAAGATGGGATTACTTATTCAGAGTACCCGGATTATGTGCCGATCGCTCAGAGTGTGAATCAGTTTTTAATTAATTACCCCAACGAAACAGACTTTTGGGAAATTCTCAACAAAAACCTCACGGAAAAACTTCTGGCGGAAAATCCCGTTATGCAGTCTTTGACTGTTGACATTGATATTTTACCTAGTGTTTCTGTACCTTACCAAATTTCCAGTACAGTTACCCGTGACAGGCAAGGAAAATTAGATGAGAAATTTAATTTTACCATTCCGCAATATACGATCGAACATCAAGGGTTAAATAGTTTAAATATTGATGTTGATTATACATATAAACCCGGAATCAGCAATAGCCAATATCCTGATTTCCAGCCAATTTATAACCGCGTCAATAACTTCCTGATTAACTATCCCAACGAAACAGATTTTTGGGAAATCCTCAATAAAAATCTGACTCAGCAAATCCTCTCGGAAAATCCTGTATTTGCCGACTTTAAAGTTAACTTAGAAGTTTTACCAACTAACAATTTTCCATATAGTATAGGCAGCACTGTCACGCGGACTCAACCAGTTTTATTAAATGTGCCGGAAACGTTTTTGGTGGCGAATACTAACGGTAACAATGTCGTCAGATTTGATGCCACAACAGGTAGCTTTTTGGGGCAATTTATTAGTGCGGGTAGTGGGGGGTTGTTCTCACCTGATAATATTATTTTAGGGCCTGATGGTAATAATGATGGAATTAGCGACCTTTACATTACTAGTGGTAATAAACCTGCAACTTCTACAGCAGAAGGTGCTTCGGGAATTTTGCGTTTTGATGGGAGAACGGGGGCATTTATTGACCGTTTTGTAGGTGATAATCCCAACACTCCTAACATTGATGAAACGGGTGGTTTGTTACGTCCTTATGGTTCAGCTTTTGGCCCCGATGGTAAACTGTATGTTAGCAGTTTTTTGACTGACCAAATTTTACGTTACGACGGTACAACTGGGCAATTTATTGATGTTTTTGCTACCGGAAATCAACAAGCCGGGGGATTAAATGGCCCGAATGGAATGATTTTTGGCCCTGATGGTTATCTCTACATTACTACTCAAGGAAGTGTGGCGATAAATGGTGTAGCAGATTTCAGTGCTGGCTTACCTAGTCAGGTGTTACGTTATGATATTAAAACAGGTGAAGGGAGGGTAATTGCTTCTCCTGAAGCTGCACCTATTGGCAATGGTTTTGTGAGTCTTTTAGGGTTAGCTTTTGGCCCTAATGATGGTCTGCTTTATGTTAGCGATTTCGCTAATGATATCCGCAAGTATAATGTGCAAACTGGGGAATTGTTGGGTGTAATTTCGACAAATTACACTGGAACAACTACAACTAATAACTTTACTGGTGGTTTAACTTTTGCGGAAGATGGCAATGTTTATACTGTAGGTTTTGACAATCGGCAAGGTGCAAATAATATTGGGGCAATTTTAGGATTTAACCCGGTGAATGGGGCAACAATTTCTGCACCAAATAATCCAAACAGCAATACTTTTGTTGGGCCAGATTCTACTTTGAATCGTCCTATTGGGATTCTTTCATACATTCCTAGAACTACGGGAGATTTACGGGAAGAATTTTCGATTAAGTTCCCAAATTACCCGATTCAACATCAAGGTTTGAATAACTTAAATATTGATGTAAATTACCTTTACAAGGGGGGAATTAAGAATAATGAATACCCGGATTTCGAGCCAATTTATCAGGGAATAGATGAGTATTTGAAGAATTACCCAAATGAAACTGATTTTTGGGAAATTGTGAATAAGAATTTGACAGGTAAAGTTTTGGCGGAAAATTCAGTGATTGAGGGTATAACTAGTAATTTGAATGTTTTACCGTCAATAGCTGAACCTTACAATGTTTCTAGTATTGTGACGCGAAATCGCCAAGGGTTACTAGAGGAGAAATGGAATTTTAAAATTCCTGAATATCCCATTGTACATCAAGGTTTAAATACTTTGAATTTGGATGTGAACTACACCTATAAACAAGGGATAACTGATGCAGAATATCCTGATTTTAGGCCGATTTATAAGCGGGTAGATGAGGTGTTGCGGAATTACCCGGATGAAAATCAATTTTGGGAAATTGTGAACCGGAATTTGACGAGTTTAGTGTTAAGAGAAAATCCGGTATTGGCTGATGCTAATATTGGGTTGAGTGTTTTACCAACGGAAAGCTTGCCTTATAATCGGGGTAGTTTGGTGGTGCGATCGTAATTCTAAAAAGTACGTAGTTGCGCTTGGG
>JBAVZX010000473.1:0-12922 GCA_049589015.1 Phormidium sp.
AAGGTATAGGTTTTAGTTCAGAACCCTTAAGTGCCAGTCCTCCCAGCAACAGTGGAAAGCCGTAAAAGAATCCCACTAAATTCAAGGTAGGATTATTGGCAAAATAAGCGATGAAACCCACCGTTGTTAAAATACTTCCCAGGCTGATTCCTAAAGTTGCCAACGAAGTTTGACGTAACATAGTGTTAGGTAGTTGAATCGGTAATTTTTATTATTCTCTATATCTGTAACTCAGGTTAAAGTGATGTGATTCTTACCGGACAGCTTACCTTTGGCAGGATTGATTTTTGGATAGACTGTCAAAAAGATTCTCTGCCGTTATTGTGATTCACTATTTTTGATATTTTTAATTACCCAAATCTCCTATGAACCCTAACGGAAACAACAGCGAAACTCAAGAACGTACCATACTCGAACAAATTAACTCGCTCAAGCGGGAAGATGAAACCCTTTATAACATACTAGCCGTAGATGTTTGGGCGCTGGCTAAAACTATGGATGAATTTCACCCGGGCTTTTGGGCTGCTTTCATGAAAAATCGGGAAAAAGCTTTAAAGCGCTTTATGGCCGAAACAGTCAAAAATAAGCCTATCGATGATGAAAGACCACCTTTTCTAAGATAGACTTGAATTTATGATTTGATTAGCACTCTTGAATAGCACTAACTATAACATGATCGACCCCCAGACCATAAAAGAGCGCATCTCTGTGATTGAAAGCAAACGCGAAACCTTGTTGCGGCTTTTGGAGCAACCAGATTTAGGCACCCTTAGAATAGATGTTAATCAAGCATTAGAAGAGATAGACGACTTGCTCGAGGAATTTAAACGGACATTCCCTGAATCGGAAACGATTTAACCGTTTATTTCGATCTTTACGCCAGAGTTAGTAGTGGAATTAGCCTTTTGCGCTAATTCATTAACTAGCTCAACTAATTCTTTGGTGGCTGTTTCTTTGCTACAAAAGGCATCGAAATTGGATTTTTGTTGTAGGGCGATCGCTTGTCTCTCCTCCATTGCTGAATAAGCAATAATTTGGGTTTGGGGGTCGATACTTTTAATATAGCTGGAAGCACTCCACCCATCCATGATCGGCATATGCAGATCGAGAATAATCACATCCGGGTGATGGGATTCCACCATTTTAATCGCCTCTTGTCCATTGCTAGCTAAGCCAACCAGGTGGATATTTTTTTGGCTCGAGAGTGCTAGCTTGAGGCTGAGACGAGTTAGTTCATGGTCATCAACCACTAGAACACGGACGCTTGACGGATTGTAGTATGACAACATTTCCTCTCAAAAGTCTCTCAACAGTTGGTGTATTATTCCACAAGTTTATGCTGATTAACGGTTTATTTCCTCTACCATTTGATTGAATCCAACTTAGATTGTTACTGATTGTTTTTTACAAAAATTGTAAACTCTAAAATCACCGAGTTTTCGCCAGTCTTAGCGCCGAAAAACTAGACATTATGCGGCATAGATCGCGAAAAAAGGTTTTTTTTGAGAATAAGGTTTTTTTTATATTTTGCCCAAAAATCAGATTTTTGCAAATCCGTAAATCTAAGGAAATTAATAGGGGAAAACCTGGAATTCCAGACCTAGTTTTCCCGTATTTTCACGTAGATGCTTGAGTTAACTCCCTGGATTGGCAGCCATCTCCATCAGAGTTTTTTGAGAGCTTTGCTCTTGGTTTTGATCGGAGGGACGACGTTGAATATAACTGCCGTCTGATTGTAATTCCCAAGCTTGACGATTGTCGGATAACATAATTCCTAAAATTTCCTGCAAATCTTTAGAAAGATTTAAGTCTTCTACTGGGGTAACAGCTTCCACCCGCCGATTTAGATTGCGACTCATCCAATCAGCGCTACCAATATAAACTTCTTCCTGACCGCTATTTTGGAAATAAAAAATGCGGGAATGTTCCAAAAACCTACCTACAATGCTAATTACGCGGATATTTTCGCTCACATCTGGGAGTCCCGGACGCAGACAACAAATCCCCCGGATAATCAAATCAATTTCCACACCAGCACGGGAAGCTTCGTAGAGTTTAGCAATAATTTGCGGGTCTACTAAAGCATTCATTTTGGCGACGATGCGACCAGAACGACCATTTTGGCAATGTTCGATTTCGCGATGGATTAAGGCTACCATGCGATCGCGCAAATTCACAGGCGCAACCAACAATTTCCGATAAGATCTCTGACGCGAATAACCAGTCAAATAATTAAACAAATCCGTCAAATCCGCGCCTAACTCTTCCCGACAACTTAACAAACCCAAATCCGTATATAAACCCGCCGTCTTAGGATTATAATTCCCCGTCCCAATATGAACATAACGACGAATATGATGCTCTTCCCGACGCACCACCAACACTATTTTAGTATGAGTTTTTAAACCCACCAAACCATAAACAACATGAACCCCCGCTTGCTCCAACTTCTTAGCCCAAAGAATGTTATTCTCCTCATCAAAACGAGCTTTAAGTTCGACTAATACCGCCACCTGCTTACCATTTTCTGCCGCCGCAATTAAAGCATTAACAATTGGTGAATCTCCAGAAGTTCGATAAAGCGTCATTTTAATCGCCAAAACATTCGGATCATGCGCCGCCTGAGTAATAAAATGCTGTACCGTAGCCGCAAAAGATTGATAAGGATGATGAACTAATAAATCCCGTTGGGAAATCAAATCAAAAATATTCTCTCCATCCTCACCAATTTCTGCAAGGCGACGAAAACGTAACGGTATCACAGGTGTCCAAGAAGGGTCTTTTAATTCAGGAAGCGGTAATTGCAGAAAAGACATTAAATCTCGCAATCCCAGTAAACCATCCACCGCATAAACATCATTTTCACTCAGCGATAATTCCTGTACCAAGGTATGTCGCACCCAATCCGAAGCAGTAGCATCAATTTCCAAACGTACCGCCGATCCTCCGATGCGACGTTTGCGAAGTTCCTGCTCGATCGCGATCAATAAATCATCCGCTTCATCTTCTTGTATAGCTAAATCCGCGTTCCGAGTAATGCGGAAAGGATAACATTCTTGCACATTCATTCCCGGAAACAAAGAAGCCAAATTATGAGCAATTACCTGTTCCAAAGGTACAGACATCCAAACTAAAGGTTGTACTTCCATTTGTACCCGTAATGCTTCCGGCATTACCACAAATCGAGGTAACATTTGTGGCACTTTTACCCTAGCAAAAAGTTCCTCTTTAGTTTCAGGATCTTGAATCACCACAGCCAAATTTAAACTGAGATTTGAGATATGGGGAAAAGGATGTCCAGGGTCAACAGCTAAAGGTGTAAGTACCGGAAAAATTTGCTCATCAAAGTAGTTTTGTAAATAAATTCTTTGCTCCTGATTTAAATCCACATAATCCAGTATATGTACTCCATGCTTTGCCAACAAAGGACGTAATTCCTGCTCAAAATGTTGATGCTGAAGTTCAACTAAAGGGCGCAATCTTTGGCTAATAGCTGTTAATTGTTCCGTCGTAGACATTCCATCAGGACTCAACTTAGTTACTTGTGCTTCTAACTGTTCTCGTAAAGCAGCAATTCGCACCATGAAAAACTCATCTAAGTTCGAGCTAAAAATCGCCAAAAACTTCAATCTTTCAATTAACGGAGTTCTTTCGTCAAGTCCTTCGTTTAAAACTCGGTAATTAAATTCCAACCAGCTAAGTTCTCGATTGAAATAGTATTGTGGATCTTTAAGATTGATTTCTGTGGTTGTTTTTTTTGTTTTAGTCATAGCCAGAGAAGAAAAATCAGGTAGTAAATCTTGGGTACTAGGCTAATAGTAGTCACCTTTGGTAAAAATAAGTGATGAACTACTAACTTTAAATGCTAAATTGCTGGAATTTGAAACTTAACACTTCTGCCTGTATTCCTTAATTAAGGTTAGATTACCCCCAACAGGTTAGGGAGAGGTTAAAAGAAAAATGAAGAAGCGTAAAGCAAAGAACCAAACCCTGATGCCTTAACCGAGCAGTACTCACTACCTAATTACACCTAAGTACCAAATACTTCGTCTTCTCTGCCAATCCACCACTCACCCAAGTTCATTAAATCCTGGTGAATTTCAGCTAGTTTCTGAGCATACACTTCTGGAGAAAGGTCTGCACGACTTTCTTCCAGTTTTTTCAGCCGTAGTTGTACCAACAGCCAGGACTTAGAAATGCTGTCGGTGGTTTCTAAATATTGTGCTAATTCTTGGCTATCCATTATGGAAAAATTAATAAAGTTAAACGAGTTGAGCAACAGTACTAAATTAAAAGACAGCCACGTTTTTCGGTGACTGTCCTGATTAGTTTTAACCGGGAAACTGATTAAGAAGCTTTAGAGAGGTTCTCTGCGGCAAAGTCCCAGTTAACCAAGTTATCTAGGAAAGTGCTAATGAAGTCAGGGCGCTTGTTTTGGTAATCCAAATAGTAAGCGTGTTCCCAAACGTCCAAAGTCAACAGAGGGGTTTGTCCGTGAACTACTGGGTTTTCTGCGTTTCCAGTTTTGGTAACTTTCAGCGTACCATTGTCCAAAACTAACCAAGCCCAACCGCTACCAAATTGAGTAGCCGCAGCGGTTTTGAATTCTTCTTTGAATTTGTCGAAGCTGCCGAAGTCAGCATTGATTTTGTCGGCTAATGCGCCGCTGGGGGTACCACCGCCACCTGGTTTCATCGATTGCCAAAAGAAGTTGTGGTTCCATACTTGCCCAGCGTTGTTGAAAATGGGGGTTTTGCCTTCTTTGAAAGAGGTAACGACGATCTCCTCTAGAGGTTTGTCAGCGAGTTCGGTGCCTTCAATTAATTTGTTGAGGTTGGTAACGTAAGCAGCATGGTGCTTGCCGTAATGGAAGGAAAAGGTGTTTGCTGACATATACGGCTCTAGGGCGGTATCAGCATAAGGTAAAGGAATTTGATAACCCATTGTGTTCTGTCCTCTCTTTTAGCTTTTGGTTTCTGAGCTAGTACACAAGCTGTTCAGCAACTTAGGGGTTTTCGCTCAGATCAAACCCAAACTTATGATAGAACTTTATATCAAAAGTCGGAAGAGGGTAGAGGGGACAAGGTGATGGGGAGAAAATAATATTAACTATCTTTCAACTTTCCCTACTTCCCTCTGCACCTTCTGCCTTCTGCCTTTCTTAATAGATTCAGATAGACTATTGTGAGGCAGATTAAGCATGATTCCTAAATCCTCCTTTTGCAATGGATTATAGATATGTCTCCTGAAACATCACCTCCCGAAAATACTTCTCCTAGTTCTGCTTCTGTACCGATTCGAGTGTTGATTGTGGAAGATGATCCGATGATGCTGTTAGGGTTGGAGCAGTCGTTGGCGAATCATCCGCAGGTTAATTTGGTGGGACAAGCTGAAGATGGTTATTTAGGGGTACAAGAGGCGATAAAACTTAAGCCTGATGTGGTGGTAATGGATATTGGATTGCCACGACTTGATGGGATTGCGGCGACGCAACAAATTAAGGCGGCCCTGCCGGGGGTGCGTGTGGTGATGTTGACTTCGCATACGGCGGAGACTGAGGTGATTGCTGCGCTTTCTAGTGGTGCGGATGCTTATTGTATTAAGGGTGCGAGTGTGGAACAGTTGTTAACGGCGATCGCAGCTGCTAGCGAAGGGGCTACTTACCTCGATCCGCAAATTGCCCGCAAAGTCATTGAGCATCTAAAACCACCCTCTCCAACCGGAAATTTAGCTAATTTATCCCAAAGAGAGCTAGAAGTCCTGAAATTAATGGTAGAGGGCTATAGTAATCCCGAAATTGCTGAAGCTCTCTATTTAAGCCCGAATACGGTCAAAACTCATGTTCGTGGCATAATGAACAAGCTATCAGTGGACGATCGGGTTCAGGCCGCTGTTGTAGCTCTACGTGCAGGAATTGTCTAAGGATGTGGAAGCTTTTCAGTGTCTTATTTATTTGCCTATGTTTCAGTAATGCCCTATTGCCGAAGATGGCATTGGGAGCAGAGGAGTTCTTGAGCAAGAGAGCAGAGGGGCAGGAAAACTCTGTAGGAGCGGGTTTAGCAGGTAATTTTTTACTCACAACAGAAGAATTAACCACAAAACCCGCCCCGAAAAATTCTCTCCGGGCGGGTTTATCTAAATATTCTGTTAGTGTTGTTAGATCAATGACAAAACCCGCCCCTACAACTCAAAATTTTCTTCTGCCTTCCGCCTCCTGCCTTCTGCCTTCTACGTTCTGCCTTTCCCAGGTGCCGCCACAGAATTTGCAACCGCGCCCAAATACCGATCGCTTTATCCAACCTACACCATTAATTCCCCCGACTACGCCAGATCCGCAAGCGCCTGTTTTACAAACGCCCACACCAACGCCAACTAAACCTGCACCACCAATTAGAATTCAAGTGCAGAAAGTTGAGGTGACAGGTAATACAATTTTGACTAATGAAATTAATGCAATTACTAAGCCTTTAGAAGGTAAAGAAGTCACGATTGAAGAATTAGGAAAAGTTGCTGATTCTATTACACAACTTTATGTGGAACGTGGCTATATTACTTCCAGAGCAGTGTTACCTGACCAAAAAATTACTGATGGTGTGGTGCGAATCTTAGTAATTGAAGGCAGTTTAGAAAAAATTGAAATAGAAGGGAATCGTCGTCTAAATGCTTCTTATATTCGCAGTCGAGTGCGCTTAGGTGTTGGTAAACCACTAAACAGTGCTGAGTTGGAAGATCAGTTAAGATTACTGCGGTTTAATCCTATATTTAAAAATGTTGAAGCTAGTTTACGTCCGGGAAATGAACAGGGACAAAGTATTTTAGTTGTTAGGGTAACTGAAGCTAGTCCGTTTACTGGTTCGACTTTAGTAATTGATAATTATTCGCCACCTAGTATTGGTTCGGAAAGATTTGGTGGCAACTTTTTCGTGCGGAATGTTAGCGGGATTGGAGATACTTTTTTTGCTTCTTATTTTCGCTCAAGTACTGGTGGATCTAATGTTTTAGATTTTTATTATACTGTTCCGATTAATGCAATGGATGGAACTTTGCAATTGCGGGCTGCTCCGAATTTTTATAATGTTACCGAACCAGAGTTTAAGGATTTAGATATTAGTGGAAAATCAGAACTTTATGAGTTTAGTTATCGGCAACCGTTAATTCGATCGCCTCGTGAAGAATTCGCTCTATCTGTGGCTTTTACTTACCGTCGGGGTCAGACTTTCTTGGCAGATGACCCTTTTCCTTTTGGTTTTGGCCCAGATGAAGAAGGCAGAACTCGCACTAGTGTGATTGGTTTTGGTCAGGATTATGTGCGGCGGGATGTGCAAGGGGCGACGGCATTGCGATCGCTTTTTAGTTTCGGTATAGACGCTTTAAATGCAACAATCAATTCCGATCCAGTTCCCGATGGACGCTTTTTTAGTTGGCTTGGTCAAGTGCAAAGAGTGCAAAAAATTAGTAATAGCAATGTATTAATTTTACAAGCAGATTTGCAACTAACACCAAATAGTTTATTGCCATCTCAACAATTTGTAATTGGCGGTGGTCAATCAATTCGCGGGTATCGTCAAAATGCGCGTTCAGGTGATAATGGTTTTCGCGTTTCTATCGAAGACAGAATTATTTTGAGTCGAGACAAAGCTGGGAGAGAAATCTTTCAATTAGCACCGTTTGTAGATTTAGGTACAGTTTGGAATCACCCAGATAATCCTAATGCAATTCCCAGTCGCAGATTTTTAGCTGGGGCGGGTTTAGGTGTATTATGGGAACCGATTCCCGGATTAAACTTACGAGTTGATTACGGCATACCTTTGAGTTATATTCGCGATCGAGGAAACAATGCCCAAGATCATGGTTTTTATTTCCAAGTTTTTTACCGATTTTAGTCTTTTTGCTAATCGGTAGCTGGTAGTGGGTAGTTGGCAATTATTAGTTTTTAGTCACCAAAGACAAATGACAAATGACCAATGACCACCAATCAATCATATAATCTTGAGCGTTATCTGTAATGTTAGGCACCTATGGATTTAAAGTCCCTGATTCGTGATATTCATGATTTTCCCAAACCGGGAATTTTGTTTCGAGACATCACTACCTTGCTGCAAAACCCCGATGGATTGCGTCATACCGTTGATATTTTGACCCAACAATCCAAAGACACCTTCGGTAAGATTGATTATGTAGTAGGGATGGAGTCTCGCGGTTTTATCTTCGGGACACCGTTAGCTTATCAATTAGGTGCTGGTTTTATTCCCGTCCGCAAACCCGGAAAACTACCCGCAGCAGTTTGTCGTGTGGAATATGAATTAGAGTACGGTGTAGACTGCTTAGAAATGCACGAAGATGCTTTGGGTGCAGGAAGTCGAGTCTTAATTGTAGATGACTTGATTGCTACTGGGGGAACCGCAGCTGCGACAGCACAATTAGTGCAGCAAACTGGTTCAGAATTGCTGGGTTTTGCTTTTATCATCGAAATACAGGGTTTAGGCGGACGAGAAAAACTTCCTGATGTACCGATTTTGACGTTGATTGAATATTGATTCTAGTCACTCTTTTGAGGTAAAAAATGACTTCTGCTAAAAGTTCTTCGGTGGTGAGAAGCTTTCAATTTGTGGGGGATAAACTATCAACGTTAATTCCCTCACAAGAGACAGCTTTGTATGTACTGAAGCGATTATTGCAGGCGGCGCTAACATTGTTATTGGCATCAGCTTTAAGTTTTGCCATTATTCAATTAGCGCCCGGAAGTTACCTGGATACTTTGCGCCAAAATCCCAAAATTTCCCCAGAAAGAATTGAAGAACTAAAGATTCAGTTTGGGTTGGATAAACCTTTAATTGTCCAGTACTTTTTGTGGTTGTGGGGAATTATTTCTCGCGGGGATTTTGGCATTAGTTTTGCTTACCAACGTCCGGTATCTGAACTGTTGTGGGAAAGAGTGCCAGCGACTATACTGTTAGCGATCGCATCTTTAATTCTCACCTGGGGAATCGCCATTCCTTTAGGTATTATTGGCGCAGTTCATCAAAATCGTTTGTTAGATAAAGTTTTGCGGGTAATTAGTTACGCCGGACAAGCAGTTCCCACTCTAGTTATGGGTTTATTGCTGCTAACTTTTGTCCAGAATATCTCACCTTTATTTCCCGTCGGAAATATGACCAGCATTAATCATGCTGAATTCACTCCCTTGGGCAAAGTCTTAGATATTGCTTGGCATTCGGTTTTTCCGGTCTTAGCTTTAAGTATTACTGGTTTTGCAGGTTTACAACGCATTACTCGTGGTGAATTATTGGAAGTTCTGCGCCAAGATTATATCCAAACCGCACGCGCCAAAGGTTTACCAGAAAACCGGGTAATTTATGTTCACGCTTTGCGAAATGCCATTAACCCATTAATTACTTTATTGGGTTTTGAATTCGCTGGATTGTTAAGTGGTTCTTTCATTGTGGAGAACTTCTTTAATTGGCCAGGTTTGGGACGGTTGATTTTACAAGCAGTAACAGCTAAAGACCTTTATTTAGTAATGGCAAGTCTGATGTTAGGTGCAGTCATGCTAATTATCGGGAATCTTTTCGCTGATTTAATGTTAAAAAGTGCCGACCCCCGAATCAAGTTGGAAAACCTTAATTAGTTCACTTTGGTACTAAGTAGTTGGTTTGAAGAACTTAGTGTAATGGTGCGTTACACTAGCGTTAACGCACCCTACAAATAGAACCTTTGCGTAAGTCGTAAGTTTAATTTAAAACTCAAAACTTAAAAATAAAAACTTTTCCAACTACCAACTACCAACTACCAATTACCAATTTTTGCGATGTTCTCTCAAGTCTATTACGTAATTCGTTCTACTACTGATGGTCGGTATTTAGTTGCCCATCCAGAAAGCAATTCAGAAACAACAAATCCCACAGGTTATTTGTTGATGTTTTCCCAAGATTTTGAGGCTTTAAGTTACTTAAATACTCATGGTGCAAGTGTGGCAAATCGCTTTGCTGTGGAATCTGTTCCGGGAACTCAACTCAAAAATCTGCTAAAACGTTGGGGTTTTGCGGGTGTGGGGGTGGTGCGCGACCCACTTTTGCCAACTATTGAGTTTTTTGCCCAAATTTGATGCTGTTAGCGCCTATTCCTTCTGGTTGAGTTTGAGTGGCGATTTTTACTGATCTAGATATATCCAGCTATAGATGTTAGGGCGAGAAAAATATGAGCAAATAGTAGGAGGTTGCTGAAATGAGCTTTGTTTAGCCATTATCAACAACTACTTGTTAAGTTTCAGTTTAATAGAGAGGAGCCTACTATGCGCTTGATCAATTTTAATCTTTCCCATCTACTGCGCCGAGTTCGTTTTTTGGTAGCTGCTTGTGTCTGTGTGTTGCTAGTAATGTCATACACTTTACCTGCTTACAGTGCTACTTCTAAGCCTACTGAAGGGGAAGCCAATTTGTTAGAAATTGAACGGAAATCTCAAGAATCTGTTTCTGGTAAAGATCCCGAAGATTTCGGTTTGCACAAGCAAGTTAAGGAAACAAATCCGGGGTTAAATGAAATCCAAGGAACTGCTGATGCTGATAAAATGAAACGCCCAGATAATACCTCAAGTAACACCAAGTCTGTTGAACAAATTATTGGCAAAACTTTGGAAAAAGTGACTGGTGAAAAGTAATACCAAAGTTTAGTTACAATTTGGCAGGAATATGTTTTATTGTTCCTGCTTTAGAAATTAAAAAAGGGTGGGCTGGCTGTCTACCCTAGTTTTTTTTGCGATCTGTAGAGATGTTTCATGAAATGTTTCTAGTCAAAATCAATGGGCAGGGTAGTTAACCCAGATTTGGGATTGGAAATTAAATCCGTCAAAAGGTAGATGTGGAATAAATAACAACAGATCAAAATTCAAAAAACGTGCTGGAAAAAATCGATTCTACCGAGTACAATGTCAATTGATTAATAAGAAATAGGTGTCGTTACCCATTCTATTCGTTCTGGCGGGGATTAGCGTTAGTTAGTCTAGCTCAGTGGGGATGAAACAAGAATCTCCCGTTACACCGTCAGGTTAACGGTGAGAGTGTCAATTTTAAATTCCAGCTAAAATACTGAGGATGCCGGGATGAGCAGACGTGGAGATTATAGCTTTCCAGATCAAGTTTTGATGGCAAGTTCATCGGCTTCCCCTAAACCAGCGTTAGGATTTACAGATGCGATCGCACTCATTATAGGTATTGTAATTGGTGCGGGTATTTTTGAAACTCCGGCGTTAGTTGCGGCTAATGCAGGGAGTTCGCCCTTAATAATTTTGCTGTGGTTATTAGGCGGCGCAGTATCTTTTATTGGTGCTTTGTGCTGGGCGGAATTAGCGACAACTTATCCTCATGCTGGGGGCAATTATTATTACCTACGTCGGGCTTTTGGTAAGAATATCGCCTTTCTCTTTGCTTGGGCAAGAATGACGGTGGTTCAAACTGGTTCCATTACTTTGTTAGCATTTATTTTTGGTGATTATGCTACTCAGTTGTGGAAATTAGGAGATTATTCTTCCTCGCTTTATGCGGGAATAGTAATTGTTGGTTTGACAGCGTTAAATATTGTGGGAATTCAGCAGGGAAAGTGGACACAAAACTTGTTAACTTGGGCTAAAGTTTTGGGTTTGGTGTTAGTAATAATTTGCGGTTTGTTTCTAACTTTTCCTGTGGAAGAAGCGGCAAATGTAGGAGAAAAAACCTCTGGTTCTTGGGGGTTGTCAATGATTTTTGTGTTGCTGACTTATGGCGGTTGGAATGAAGCGGTTTATATTTCGGCTGAGTTGCAAAATGTGCGGCAAAATATGGTGCGATCGCTCTTAGTTAGCATCAGCATAATCACGGTAATTTATCTGTTAATTAATGTCGCCTATCTCCAAGGTTTAGGAATTACAGATATGGCGAATTCCCAAGCTGTAGCGGCTGATTTAATGCGACGGGCAATTGGTAAACCTGGGGCAATATTTGTGAGTTTATTAATAGCTGTTTCTAGTTTAGGAGCAATTAACGCGACGATTTTCACTGGGGCGAGAACTAACTATGCTTTAGGGCAAGACTTTTCTGTATTTAGTTTTCTGGGAAAATGGCAAAATAAAAATAACAGTCCGGTGAATGCTTTAATGGTGCAAGGTGCGATCGCTCTTTTCCTAGTTTTATTAGGCACTTTGACACGCAAAGGCTTTCAAACAATGGTAGATTACACCGCCCCAGTATTTTGGTTTTTCTTCCTCTTAACCACAGTTTCCCTGTTTATTTTACGTTGGCGCGAACCAGAAACTCTCCGACCATTTAAAGTCCCTTTCTATCCAATTACCCCAATAATTTTTTGCTTAATTTGTGGTTATTTACTCTACTCTAGTCTTGCTTATACTGGAGTAGGTGCATTAGTAAGTGTAGCAATGGTAATCCTTGGCGCACCGATATTAATTTGGCAAAATCGTCAGCGAGTTTGAGCAACATTCTTCTTATTAAATCAGGAGTGAAAAATGCAGTTGCAACCAATTAAACTGTTACTAATTACTGGTGTAAGTATGAGTAGTTTACTATTTGCTGGATGCACTCAACCCGGTCAAAAAAGTGACCAAGCTAAAGCAGAAATAAAACAGCAAACACCCGATATTAACACCCAATTAACAATACCAGAAAAAGATGTACCTTTCGTACCCACACCAGAAATAGTTGTAGCAGAAATGCTCAAACAAGCAAAAGTTAATAAACAAGATGTACTTTATGATTTAGGTAGTGGTGATGGCAGAATTGTAATTACAGCTGCTCAAAAGTTTGGTACAAGAGGTGTGGGAATAGATATTGATCCCGAACTGGTAAAAAAAAGTCAAGAAAATGCTCAAAAAGCTGGAGTAGCTGAGAGAGTAAAATTCTTGCAACAAGACTTATTTAAAACAGATCTTAGTGAA
>JBAVZX010000474.1:0-1609 GCA_049589015.1 Phormidium sp.
TTTTGTAAATTTTTGTAAGTTTATTCTCAAGCATATTGTCAGGTATAGTATAACAAATATTAAGTCATACTAAACAGTCTAGTTTAATAAAGATTGGTTTAACTAGTAGGCAAGATTAATTGAAGATTTTGCTTGATAAAGCCTCATAAGTTTTGCAATTCCCCAGCACTAAAATCAGGGGGTATAACCGATGACACAATTAAGTTCACGACCGAATAAGTTGGTTCCAGATGAGCCAAAAAAACCCAAGCCAGAGCGTAAATTTAAACCTGGATTGTTAAGGATTCCGCTAGCTTTATTAATAGTGGGTGGGATTGGTTTTTTTAGTTGGAATTATTTTAATCGTCCGCAGAAAGAAGGTTTAGAACTGAGTGGAAGAATTGAGGGATATCCGACAGATATTGGTGCAAAGGTAGGGGGAAGAATTAGTTTTGTGACGGTGCGAGAAGGCGATCGCGTAAATCAAGGCGATGTAATTGTTAGGTTGGATGATGCAGAGATTCAAGCACAATTAAGAGGTGCAGCGGCAAGAATTACTGCGGCGGAACAACAAAAACAGCAAGCATTATCACAAATTGAGGTAGTTAATAGCCAAATTCAAGAAGCACAATTAAATATGCAGCAGGCGATCGGAGATGCGAAAGGAAGAATTTTTCAAGCCGAATCAAATTTAGCAGCTGCACAGGCGCAAGTGAGTCAAGCAGAAGCTTTGGTTAACCAAGCACAAGCGGAAGTTATTCGGGCTCAAACACAGGTGAATCAGACAAAATCGCAGTTAAAATTAGCGAGGGTAAATCGCGATCGCTACGCACAACTTTACAGACAAGGTGCATTTTCCAAATTAGTATTCGATCAAGCACAAACTACCTTTGAAACTGCTGAAGCAACTTATGAAAATGCGGTAGCGGGATTAGAAACTACCAAGGCAACTTTAGAAAGTAGAAAAGCAGCTGTTGATGCGGCGAAAAGACAAGTAAATGCGGCGCAAGGTGGTTTATTGCAAGCACAAACTACGAGTATTAACCCGGATATTCGCAATGCTCAAGTGAATGCTTTACTCAGACGTTTAAATGTTGCTAGAGCACAATTAGCTGCGACAGAAGCGGAAGTAAAAAATGCTCAAGCAGCACAACAGCAAATCCAAGCACAAATGTCTTATTTAAATGTAGCTAGTCCGATTAATGGAGTAGTAATTACTCGCAGCGTTGAAGCAGGAGAAGTGGTAGCGACTGGTAAAAGTTTATTAACCGTAATTAACCCAGATTCGGTTTATTTAAGAGGGTTTATTCCTGAAGGTAAAATAGGTAAAATTCGCGTGGGACAAAATGCCAAAGTTTTCTTAGATTCTGCACCAAAACAACCTTTAAATGCTCATGTTGCTGCGATCGACACCCAAGCATCTTTCACCCCAGAAAATATCTATTTTAAAGAAGATCGAGTTAAACAAGTTTTTGGCGTAAAACTTGCTCTTGACAACCCCCAAGGATTCGCCAAACCAGGGATGCCAGCTGATGCAGAAATCCTCTCAGAACAAAAATCCTCAAACAATACTAATCAATTAAAAGCACAAGATTAAAAAGAAAAACAAAAAATCTCTTTCTTCTCTTCC
>JBAVZX010000475.1:0-4933 GCA_049589015.1 Phormidium sp.
TCCCATTCAATATCAAATTGTTCTAAATTTTTTTTCTTATCTTTACTCCACAGTTTCAGAGTAAAGTGCCAATCTTCTTCTCCCTGAGTTTTAGCACGATTATCTTCAAGAATCTGCAAAAAGTTTTTTAAGTGGTCATTAAGTGCTTGTCTAATTTGGGTTTTTGTTCATTTCCCTTCATGCGGATCTTTTACTGTCAGAGTTTCTAGTACCCTCAGTTTCGTTTCAATCACTAATTTTGGCTGTTTGGTCGTTTCATCCTGCCATTTATAGCTGAGGGAGATGCCGCTAATGTATTCTAATTCGCCATTTACATAAGCCAACAGTGCCTCTAATAAACGCTTGGCACGCTTTTTAACAGTAGGCCCGTATGTGACTTTCTCTTTACTCGGCATCGGTTCAATCAAGGGAATTTGAACAAAAAACTTTGGGGGGGTTGCCATCTCTACAACCTACCCTAAACCTGTCTAAGCCCCATTATATCAAGCTTATAGCTGATGTGAGAGGTGGTTTGCTTTGCGGTCGTACCCCAAACCGACCATGCCTTCAGACGCTTGAAATGAAGGCTGGTTAACGATGAACGACCAACAAGAGAAGATCAAACAACGGGAAGCTTTAGAAAATGCTTATGACAATTTTGTTCAACCTTATGTTAATCAGGTGATTGTAGTTAATGCACAGTCTTTATCGAATATTCCTGTTGCCTTTCCAGGTTTTTGTTGTGCATCGGGATGGTTATTGCTGACAATTTTATATTGTGTTTGGATGCGCTGGCAATCGAAAAAATAATCTGTAAACTTGCTACTATAGGTTAGTTTAATAAGCGATCTCTGATTCTAACCTCAAAAACCTTCTATCATCAAGAAAATTACACCTACAAAACTTTATGTTCAAAACTATTGCAGGAATTTACCAAAATGGCAAAGTTGAACTTGCCGAACAACCCCAAACCACAGGAGATCGCGTACAAGTTCTCGTTACATTCCTTGATACCAGCACCACTGATCCCGCCAAACTCCGCCAACTCATCGATCAGTTAGAAACGATCGCGGGACTCCAGCAAGGTTTCGACGAACTCAACGCCGGACAAACTCGCCCGATCGCCCAATTCGCTCAAAAAATGCGGCAAACTTATGGTATTTCTAGTTGAAATTACCCCGATCGCCGAAGCCCAAATTGAGGAAGCCTATCTGTGGTATCGGGAACGAAACCCCGAATTTGCCGATCTCTGGTTTCGCAGTTTGATTAATGCGATCGCAACTCTCCAAGAAAAACCCCGTCGCTGTGCTTTGGCAATTGAAAATGAGATTTTTCCCGAAGAAGTACGCCAACTCCTTCACGGAAAAGCTAAAAACATCTATCGCATTTTGTTTACTATTCGAGAGGCTACAGTTTATGTGCTGTATGTGCGCCACAGTTCCCAAGCTCCGCTAACTGCGGATGAACTTGAAGATGAGGATTAGTGCGATTCGTTGTGACCCCCACAGACTCCTGCTGTTTTTTGAATCATTGTGTTTTGCAGTTTATCTTGCAATAAAGCATATTCTTCTACGTCCAGAGACTCGATTAACTGCACTAAAGAATCAACTAATTTAATATTCATAAAGCCTCACTTTTAGGGCATCCTCATAATTAAGCAGTAAAAGTCCGATCGCACTAACTACTTCCGTTTATTTCTCCAGTCTTCCCCGCCCGGTAACTGAAGTAAATAATCACCTAAAATCACAGGTAAATCTTTGGCTGAGTGCTGATAAGTTAGATTTAATAATGCCAGTGTGACTTCTATCAATTGAACTCGATCTATACTGTCTGCTAGTTCAAATTCATTATAAATACCGTTCGATACTTCTTCGGAAGCATCTGCGATCGCAGCCATTAACACACTTTCAATAAAGTCTTCCCATTCATCATTATTGATATAATAAGAATTTTTATTTCCTTTTAAATTAAGATCTTGAATTTCCTGCACCGAATTACGAATTGAACTAGCCCAAGAACCTGTTAAACGCTGTTCTACCTGATTTTTAATTAAATGAATTAAGAGGATTTTGACAAAAGCTTTGATATTTCGCAGAATAGCTTGTTTACTCATTCCTTCTAACTCATCTACTATCAATAAAGCATCAGCATAACGTCCTTCTAGGATACTGGTTTTTAAATCCATGAGTTCTTGTGTCATACTTTTACCTTCAATATTTAACCAGATTTCTCTTAATCTAAAATTGACTCTTGCTATTTGGGAAATTATAGCATTGAGTTTTATCAGCTTGCTACTTAAGATTAATTTAATTTGCGATCGCCCAACCAACCATGATAAAATAATCAACATTATTTACTCACCCTGCACAAATCATCATGTACAAACAGATTTGGCAACCTCTAAATAATTCTCCCTTCACTAATCTCCACTCGATTTTAACTTTATTAATAGTTCTATCTGTTAACTTACTCCTAACAGAAAAAACTCAAGGGCAATTAACTCCTAATCCCAATATTCCTATTTTCCAAAGCATTACTATTAACCCACAGTTTCGCCCAGACCCACAAATTGTGCAAGGGATTAGTGGGGGAATGGAATTTGCTAGGGAAGTTGCTGGTCGGAGAGATACAGAAATTGGGCCTTGTACGGGTTTTGTCGATCGCCATCCTAATCACACTTTACTAATAACTTCTCCTTTAAATTATTTGCGAGTTCAAGTAATTAGTCCCGCCGATACAACATTAATAATTAGTGGCCCTGGTGGGACTTGGTGCAATGATGATTATCAAGGGAAAAATGCAGGTATTGCTGGTCAATGGTTGCCGGGAACTTATAGCATTTGGGTTGGTTCTTATCGGCAAAATAGATATGCACCTTATAAGATTTTGTTCTCGGAAATAGAGTAATATTTTTTTGAGCCACTCCAGGCGCAGAGGACACAAAAGATATCTACACCTTCCAACAACCAAATGCTTCTATATAGCAACCCTAAATCAATTGTAAAAACTTTTTCTTCTTCTCTTCCTTCGCGTCCTTCGCGTCTTTGCGGTTCAAAAAAATCTTAATAAATCGTGGAATACCAACAGCAAATTAAACAAATAATCACCACCCTCGAAAAAGACCTACCCACCCTTTTCGAGAAAGACATTTCATACAATATCTACACCAAAGATATCTACTTTCAAGACCCAGTTAACAAATTCCAAGGCAAATTCAACTATCGAATTATCTTTAACCCTCTCCGTGAATTTGGGGGAAAATGCGATAGCAATTTTCATCTATCATTGTCTGACCAGGTGAATTTTCTTGCTCCATCTTCACTAAATTATATTTAATATCTCCTGTATACATCGTTAAAATGATCTTACTAACCTCCAGAAAGTTAATTACCCATTGACAATCCTGTTCTGAGGAATTTCCATAATAATCAATCAGTTTTGACAGACATAATTCTAAATAAGTCCGTGAAGCAGGAGAGATTAATAATACTTTGAGAATTAAAATTCCTAAAGTTAAGGCATTCCCTTGGGAAGCAATTAAAACAAACAAATCGGAAGGTTTATTATTCTTGCCAATGGTTAAATATTCAATCATCCGATTAGCAGTCCTCAAAATCAAACCTGTTTGCAACTCTTGCTGATCTTGATGTTTATAAAGAGTATCTAACTTCTGGTTTAGCTGCATTTTTATAGATTCTACTAAACCTGCACTTTCCAAAGAAAATATCAGATAATTCAGTAAACTTTGTTTAAACTGACTGTAACTTAGTTGTTTAGTTTGATTCAAAAATATCGCAGCTAAGTTTACATGACTAAAATGACCATTTTTTGCGAGAATTTTCTTAATTA
The DNA here is from genome assembly GCA_049589015.1 of Phormidium sp. Classification (GTDB taxonomy): domain Bacteria; phylum Cyanobacteriota; class Cyanobacteriia; order Cyanobacteriales; family Aerosakkonemataceae; genus Floridanema. The sequence goes on from JBAVZX010000475.1 coordinate 3,829, forward strand.
ACCGTAAGGCTTCGTCACCCAAAGCAGTAGGATTTTTAACTTTGCTATTCCTAGATAAAGTAGTATGAGAATGAATCGTATACAGCGCCAGATCAAACTTGTATTTATCTTGCAACTGTTGAGATAATCTTCTCGCAGCTTGGCGTTGTTCTGAAGAATTTTCAGAATTAAGATACTGAGGAGTTAGTAAATAAGAAGTATAACGAGATTTCCAGTTTCCCGGCTGCTGATTATCATATCTTGAAGCAAATAGTTTTACTTCTTGATAATCTTGGCTGTTAATAAAATTAATTATCGAACTTCTCAGACTCCGCAGAAATGTAGATGGACTACTATAGCTGAGATGAGTAACGGAAAGCTTTTCAATTAAAATTTGAGCATATTGGTATTTTCGGCTATAAATCCAGGTATTGAGTAGTATATAAATACAACGTTTTAGAGTATTTCTAAACTCTGGCTCATTCTGAGATAAAACTATGATCTTCAAAGCTTTTTCTATCTCAAGATCAGAGGAAAAATTATGGTTAATAAAGAAGTTTTCAAATTTTGTTAACACTATCTCTGGGGCAGCAGATTTGGCAATATAGAGGAAAAATCGCCAAATTTTCTCTTGTGCAACACCGATATTTTTTGTCTGTTTATTTGACTGGCTGGGAATTTTATCTGAGGCGCTATTAGTTATTGCATTGTCGAAAGAGTGAGTTGTAATTACTCTTAACTGGTTAGTTTTAGGTTGGGATACGAAAGTTTGTGATAGCATTGGTAGATCCATTAAATCTTGATATTAACTTACAGGTTTTGTCTGTCGATCAGGTGACTGAGGGCTTTTACAAATGATGAGATTAGCCTAAGTATTTAGTGAGAATAAATACTTAAGTTTTCTGAACTCAATTACTGGGTAGAGATTTTTGATTAATTTAGTAGATAAAAGACGTTTAGCACCCTGTTAACGCAAAATAAGAGTTCTGTTTTATGCTTAAAAAGCGATTTTGCTACGTCATAGAGATACACCTCAGCAAAAAGTTCCGTACTTACTATTAGATAATTTATTAAATTAAACAATAACCCGATTTCTCTATATATAGCTAGAGTTTCTCAGTAATTT
>JBAVZX010000476.1:0-2076 GCA_049589015.1 Phormidium sp.
AGCTTGAAATTCGGTGTGCCCCACCGTATTTGTTGACAGGATTCTGATACCTTCTGACCGAATATTTTTCGCGGCGTTCTCATCTCTGTCGTGCCAAGTATTGCATACCGGACAAGTCCACTCCCGAAAGATAACTTATACTGTTCACGGTCATAGAGTAGGGGCGAAGCATTCCGGCAATAATTTGTTGATTATCGCCAAATATATGTACCGGAAGGCTTCGCCCCTACCAATCAAAAACAACAGTTTGTGACCGCGCCGAGTATACATTAAACTACTACTTTAAGATTCTGAGCCGCTTGGTTGAGTCTTTGCGTTTCTAATGTTGTTTGACTGATGCCACTGGCTGTTTGTACGGCAGCTTGGTTAAGAGAATTCATTGCTTTTACTACCTGTTCAATTGCTGCTGCTTGCTGTTGAGCGTTCAGCGAAATGTTTTGACTGCTTAAAAAAACATTGTTGATAGCATTAGCTATTGCAGCAAAGGTAGCAGATGTCTCTTCAGCAATTTTCATGCCTGAATCTACGGTTTTGGCACCGCTATCTGTCACTATTACAGTAGAATTGATGGCGTTTTGGATATCCTTCACCAGAACGTTAATCTTTTGGGCAGATTTCTTGCTCTCATCTGCAAGTTTGCGAATTTCCGATGCAACGATAGCAAAACCTTTGCCATGTTCGCCAGCACGCACAGCTTCCACTGCGGCGTTGAGGGCTAGCATATTAGTCTGGTTAGCTAGTTCGCTCACCAAGATAGAGATGTCGCCAATTTGATTCGTTTGCTGGCTCAAGTGACCAATTTGTTGAGCGATCGCCTCAACTTTTTCTTTTAGGAGTACCATTTCTTTGCGGGTTTTTTCTACTGCTTTAGTTCCTTCTTCTGCTTGCTCCAATGCCTGATGCGCGCCTTTGGTAGCAGCAGAAGCTTGCTCGGCTGACTGTCGAGACGAGGTGCCTAATTCATCCATTGTCGTGGTGGTTTGATTTACTGAAGCAGCTTGCTCGGTGGCAGTGCGTTCTTGCTGCGCTACCGTTGCTGCAATTTCACTTGAAGAAGAAACAATTGTATTGACAATTGCAGCTATTTTTTTACCCAAAGGTTTGGCGATCGTAATGCTGAAATATATTCCCAGGATAATAGCAGTAATAGGGCCGATAATCATACCCAGACCAACCCAAAATGTAGTGTAAGTGATATCTTCACTCGCTGCCTTCTGGGTTTTGCTCGCTACATTGTCGCTAATTTCCAGAAGCTTCAGCATATCTTCTGTTGCTAGATCAAACGAGATTCGCTCTTTATTGGCTGCTAAGCTATTGAGTTTGTTAAGCAGAGCAACTGCTCTTTTGGCGGCTGCCATTTCGGGTGTATTGTTTTTCCCCTGACTCAATAGCTGAACCTGCACACTTAGGGGATCGGCAATGCCGAGTTTTTGGAATTGATCGTAAGTCTGGATGAATTCTTGATGATCTTGCTTCCAAACATCCCAGTTGGAGTGAAATTTTTTATATACTCTACTTTCTTCTTCGGTTTGCGGCGTTGATTCATATTGTTTAAAACCTTCTTCGATCTGCTCCCAAGCTTGTTTGATGCGGGTTAATTCAATCTCTCGATTTCTTTGACTAAAAAGTGGATTGAGCAAAGCTCTTTCTGATGATTGAATTTGGGTTTGTCCTTCGTTAATTTTCCACAATCCGCTGACACTGGGTAGGCTATTATTACTGAATATGTTGAGTCGATCGCTCAGTCGTGAATTGCCACTCGCTCCTACTAAAGCAATAGTTAATACGATTAATGCCATAAAGACAAAGGCACCAACCATCCTCGTTTGTAAAGACATATTTTTTAACATTTTCTTCCTCGATTTAGATGTTGAATTAAAAAATGTTAGGACTTCCGCAAGTGTCACAAAACTTAAATAATTTTCTAGTTACGTAGTTGTGTAAGCCCTGAATATATAATCGAACTAATTTTTTCTATAATAAACCAGCCAAAGGTATATCTATCTAGCGATAGACCTCCTTTATCTAAGCATTGCTCAATTAACAGTTTACAAGAGCAACATATTTATGTAATCT
>JBAVZX010000477.1:0-4515 GCA_049589015.1 Phormidium sp.
CCATTACAGCTTGTCGCACCACATCAGCGGGTACTCCTTCAGTTAAAGGATAAACTGGGACGACTCTACCAATATTAGTTGATTCAATATTATCTCCGGGACTGGCTAACATTTCCATTTCGGGATCTTGCAAAGTTAAACCATATTTAGTCTCTTTAACTAAACCAGATGCAGCAATTATTGCCCCTACAGGATAACGGCGTTTAATTGCTTCTTGCCAACCACGATTACTATATTGATTACCTGCAAAAAATCTACTCAACCGGATTTTACCATAACGGTCTTGTAAGACTATTTCTAAAATAGTTAATTTCTTATTTTTCGGACTGGTAAAACATTCACAACGTTTAATACTGGCGACAATAGTTACTGTTTCGCCAGCTTCTAATTGAGAAATATCAACCCGTTGGGAATAATCAATATGATCGCGAGGATAATAAAAAAGCAAATCGCGAACTGTATAAAGTTCTAATTTGGCTAAATTTCTACTTCTGGTAATTCCTAATTCTGGTACTTCTTTTAAAGGTTGATCTAAGGAGATTTCGGTTTGGGGAGTTGGCAGTGGCAAGTTGACAGTTGGTAATTCTTTTAAGGTTTCGCTGTTCTCTTGTTGATTTGTGAATTTACTCCTTTGTTGCCAAATCTTTTGGCATTCTTCCTCAGAAGCTTGGAGAAATAACTTGGCTAATTTAACTAAATTTTCTCGTTCAGTAATTGGCAAGTTGGGATATTTCGCAAATCTACTTGCCATTTCTTGCCAGTTTTTGCGCCACTCTGAATCTAAAAGTGTGGGAGGTTTACCAAAAGTTAGGCAAAGAAATTCACTAAAGCGGTATTGATTGCCTATTAGGTCAGTAAAACCGCTTTTTTCTTCTACTTCTAAGGCTTTTTGCCATCGCACCCAATCAGGTTGAGGATTAATCATAAACTGACTTTCCGAGTTGAGATTTATAGTTTAACAAATCACCATAGAAAGCGGGATATTTCCATGATAAATGACCAATGATTAATGAATATTATTCATCAAACCAACTAGCACGCCAAGCTAATTCGGCTTCTGCAATAGCTTTTTCCCGCTGTTTTTTCTGATATTCTCGGCGCGTTGTATGTAGTTTCACAGAGAGGTTTCTAATTTGCTGACGTACTGTTGTCAGGGTGGAGTCAGGAAATTCAATTTCTGACAAACGGAGATGGATAGCAATTAAATGTGTAACGATGGAACTTTGCGGTTCCCGATCGCTTTCCGTCTCAATTACTAAGTTCAATAAATTTGGTGGCCCAGGCATTGTTTCCGCCGCCGCTTCAACTTTAGCTGCTGCTTCCAACACTGGTTCAGGAAGTTTTTTAGGTAATAATCCTGCTTGCTGTAATTTTAAGTTAGTGTCGCGGGAGAGTTTTTGTAGAATTTTGCCGATCGCACTTTCTAATCTTTCCTGCCATTGCAGTAATGCTTCTGGATTGGTAATTTGAGTATTTGGTTTTTCTGTGGTAAGTTCGGAATTACTTTCCCAATACTCAGACTCAGCAAAAGAGTTTTCTTCACTGTTTCCCTGTTGTTCTACTTCCGCAATACTTTCCTCTATTAATTCCTGAAGTTCGCTAATTTCCAGTTCATTTATAGACAGAAAATTAGTTTTTTCCTCCATAGGTGAGTTGACTTGAAGAATTAATTCTTGAGCAGTACGATCTGCCAATTGTTTAATTGTCTGTTGTAACTTTTGCCTCTGATTAAAAGACAAACGGAGAAATTCTTCTGGATAACTTTGGGTACATAAATGATAAGTCGCCACAATCAGCTGTTGCCGGATTCCTTGACCTAAAGCAGTCAAATAACGGCTGTAGATATTGTAAAATTCTTCTGCGAGTTCTGCGATCGTTTGCTCTAGTATCCCGATTTCCCGTTCAATTCGCTCAATTGCTCTAGCCATAACTTTACTGGAAGTTTAATGAATACACAAAGCATTGCGGTGTTAAATTTAAGATTACCGCAATGCTGAAAATTTGCAAAAGTATTAACAATTTACGCAATTTATTCTGGTGCGCCAAAAAAGCGAAAATCTCTGTGATTTTTCCCAATTTTTTGCTGACGCACCCTACGATTACTACTAAGATTACTAAGAGCTTGGGAATTCCTGCCTTTTGCCCTTAATTTTTACCTCCCATTTGAGCGGCAACTTCTTCAGCAAAGTTGCTTTCTTGTTTTTCTAGTCCTTCGCCAAGTACAAAGCGCACAAAGCGGCGAACTTGAATGTTTTCGCCCAAGTGAGCCACATTTTGCTTAATCAACTCTTCCACTGAGATATTTTGATCTTTAATGTAAGGTTGATCCAGCAATGTCATCTCTTTCAGGCGTTTATCAATTCGTGCTTGGACAATCTTTTCTTTCACGTTATCTGGCTTATTGCCCAAATCATCGCGTCCCATTTCGATCGCTTTTTCTTTTTCCACAATCTCTGCTGGGATATCGCTCACCTTAACATACTCGACGTTAGGGCAAGCAGCGATTTGCATAGCGATGTTCTGCACTAAAGCTTTGAAAGCTTCGTTGCGGGCAACAAAGTCAGTTTGGCAGTTAATTTCCACCAAAACGCCCACTCTGCCACCAGTATGAATGTAGCTACCCACTAATCCATCTGTAGCGGATTTGGTTTCAATTTTGCCAGCTTTCAGCATTCCCTTTTGCCGCAGCCAGTCGATAGCTTTTTCAACATCACCCTCAGTTTCTTGGAGTGCTTTTTTGCAATCCATCATTCCTGCGCTTGTCTTTTTACGCAGTTCTTGAACCAGTTTTGCAGATATTTCCGCCATCTCTTGCCCTTACCTAATCTAGTTTTTACGGTTTCAACGTGATTATTCCTCAGTATCTTCGTCTTCGTCAGAATCTACGAAATCACTCTCATCGTATTCCAGATCGTCTTCTGCTCCTTCGTAATCTTCGTAATCTTCTTCTTCGGCTACTTCTAGTTGACCGTGACGACCTTCATAAATCGCATCTGCCAACTTACCTATAATTAGCTTAATTGATCGAATTGCGTCATCGTTGGCGGGAATCGGAATATCAACTACATCTGGATCGCAGTTAGTATCTAATAAGGAAACGATCGTTAATCCTAGTTTTTGGCATTCTTGAACGGCGTTATATTCCCGTTTCTGATCCACAATTAAAACCACATCGGGAATTTTCCGCATTAACTTAATGCCGCCGAGGTATTTTTGCAGCTTTTCCATTTCCCGGCGCAAAACGGCTGCTTCTTTTTTGGGCAACAAATCCAGTGCGCCACTTTCTTGCCGTCTTTCTAAATCTTTGAGACGTTCGACTCTGGTTTTAATTGTTGTCCAGTTGGTTAGCATTCCCCCTAACCAACGTTGGTTAACATAGTAAGCACCACAACGAGAAGCTTCTTGGGCAATAATCCCAGCTGCTTGACGCTTGGTACCAATAAACAGGAATTTTTTGCCTTGTTCTGCCGCAGTTCGCATGAAGCTGTACGCTTCCTCCATCAGCTGGGCAGTTTGGACTAAATCAATAATATGTACCCCGTTACGAGATGTGTAAATGTAAGGGGACATTTTCGGATTCCAGCGGCGAGTTTGGTGGCCAAAGTGAACACCAGACTCCATCATTTGAGCCAAAGAAACAACTGGCATAATTTTTTAAACTCCTTTCGGGTTAATCCTCCATCTGAGGGGATTTCTGGTAACTTTCTGTCGCAGAAACACCCGAAACCTCAGATGTGTGATTTTTTGTGATTTTAGACAGCAATTCCTAAACTAACACAATTGGGTACAGAGAGGGAATTTTTTTTCTTATTATTCCGAAACTGTGAGTTCATGGATATTTTTCAGCTGGGTTGCTGTCTTGGTAGCAGGATCATAAGCCCAAGCTTTTAAGAGTACTCTACCTGTGGGCAAACTGTTGCCTTTAAATGAGGTAGTCCAACCAGAGTTTTTGTAGCCTTCATTTTTGACGGCTTTGACTACATCAGGTCTGGCTATATTTACATTAGCGATCGCTACTATTTGATTACTATCGGTTAAGCTAATAATCACTTTTTCAGCTGCTTTGGCTTTTTCTGGAATGATTGCCCAACCAGTTAATCTAACAGTACCAGTTTTGCTGACGTTATGTTTTAGCGCCCCAGAGTTATTAACGGCATCAAAAAAACCATTTAAGACAGTGGGAGGGGGGGTTTGAAATTTGATTTCGCTGACATCTTTAACACCCAAGCTACTAATGCTAGTAGCTGGGGTTGTTGTTTGTTGCCCAGCAGGTGCGGTAGTGCTGACATTGGCAGCGGTATCAGCTGATTGGGAGGGGGGATTTGTAGTACTTTGGGTACCATCAGAACAAGCAACTACTACAACAGCTAGTCCTGAAACCACTCCTAAAAATTTTGCCCGATTAAGCATATTACATCTCACATTAATAGTGAATTGCTGTATTTGGGGAAGTTGCTACTTCCTGAAAAAACATTCAACGCCAAGTTGGTGTTATGAAAATAGCCATATTAACAT
>JBAVZX010000478.1:0-3798 GCA_049589015.1 Phormidium sp.
GAAGTACGGGGAGAGGCATTTTTAGCATTAGATACATTTAAACAGATTAATCAGGAACGGGAAAAAGCGGGAGATACTTTATTTGCCAATCCTCGTAATGCTGCGGCGGGAACTTTGCGTCAATTAGATTCGCGCATTGTGGCAAAACGTAGGTTAGATTTCTTCGCTTATACTCTACATATTCCCGGAAAAGATGATGCCGAAATTGCCAAAACTCAATGGGAATCTTTGGAATTATTGCAAAAAATGGGTTTTCGAGTCAATCCGAATCGCCAACTTTGTCAAACTTTAGCAGATGTGGCAGATTACTACAATTATTGGGATAAAGAAAGGTTAAATTTGCCCTACATGACTGATGGCATAGTAGCAAAATTAAACTCTTTCAAATTGCAAGAACAACTCGATTTTACCCAAAAATTTCCCCGTTGGGCGGTAGCTTTAAAATATGCAGCCCAAGAAGCACCAACTCGCGTCGAAGCTATTAGTGTAAATGTGGGAAGAACGGGCGCAATTACACCGTTGGCGGAACTGACTCCGGTACAATTGGCGGGAACTACAGTTTCACGGGCGACACTGCATAATATTGATTATGTGCGATCGCTAGACATCCGTGTAGGCGACACCGTAATTATTCACAAAGCTGGCGAAATCATCCCCGAAGTCGTCAAAGTTTTAACCGAACTTCGCCCTCCCAATACTAAACCTTTTCAAATGCCAACTTGTTGCCCAGTTTGTAATCAAGCTGTGGTAAAGTTACCCGATGAAGCTGTTACCCGCTGCGTAAATGCTTCCTGTCCGGCAATTTTAAAAGGCGAATTGGTACATTGGGGAAGTCGTGACGCTTTAGATATTAACGGATTAGGCGAAAAATTAGTGCATCAAATGGTAGAAAAAAACCTAGTGCATTCAGTCGCCGATTTGTACGATTTAACCCCCGAAAAACTGATGACTTTAGACAGAATGGGGAACAAATTAGCCAGCAAATTAATCGACGCAATTAATCAATCAAAAACTCAACCTTGGGCAAGAGTATTATATGGTTTAGGCATCCGTTTAGTCGGTAGCGTCAACGCCCAAACATTAACCCAAAAATTTACCAGTGTGGAACAATTAGAAGCAGCTTCCGCAACATCTATTGCAGCAGTTTATGGCATAGGCGCAGAAATTGCCCAAAGTGTTTTTCAATGGTTTCGACTTCCCGCAAATCAAACCTTAATCGAAAGATTAAAAGCAACAAATTTACAACTTGCCAATCAAGAATTAGCCCCAAATTCCCCAACTCAAAGTAACAAATTCAACGGCAAAACTTTCGTCCTCACCGGAACTTTGCCCACGTTAAAACGCGATGAAGCTAAAGATTTAATTCAAAAAGCTGGCGGAAAAGTCACAAGTTCGGTAAGTGCCAAAACTGACTTTGTACTTGTCGGAGAAGATGCAGGTTCTAAACTGCAAAAAGCCGAAGAATTAGGAATCACCCAATTGTCAGAAGCGGAATTTTTGCAAATGTTGGAAAATTAATGAACTAGATCCCCGACTTCTTAAAGAAGTCGGGGATCTAAAAAGCAAATCTAAAATGTAAAATTGCCTAATGTTACTGCATCAAAGTTCGGGAAAATGGCGTTTAGGGTTAGCACTATCACTATTAACTGTTTTGTTATGGGGTGTGCTACCAATCGCCTTAAAAATAACACTTCAAGGATTAGATGCCTACACCGTTACTTGGTTTAGGTTTTTAATGTCTTTTGGCTTACTTGGTGTCTATTTAGCTACTAGGAAACAACTACCTTCAGGGGAAAAATTACGTTCTCTTCCTTTAAGTTTGTTGGCAGTTGCTAGTATATTTTTAGCCCTCAATTACATCCTTTATCTGTTAGGTTTAGCTTACACAACTCCCGCCAATGCTCAAGTTTTAATTCAAGTTGCTCCCGTGTTAATGGGATTAGGAGGAATCTACATTTTTAAAGAACGTTATACCCTGATGCAATGGACAGGTTTAGGAGTATTAACTTTAGGATTTTGTCTGTTTTTTAATGAACAATTAAAAACCTTGATTACTGCTCAAGGAACATACTTGTTTGGTTCAACTTTAATCATTATAGCTGCTATAGTTTGGGCAGTTTATGGTTTAGCTCAAAAACAACTTTTGCAACAGTTAAGTTCCGCCAATGTCATGTTATTAATTTATGGCATTTGTGCAGTTTTATTTGCTCCTTTTGCTCAACCCCAAGCTATACTTAACTTAACTCCTTTGCAGTTCAGTATGCTGATTTTTTGCGGGTTGAATACCATTATTGCTTATGGTGCTTTTGCGGAATCTTTAGAACATTGGGAAGCATCAAGAGTTAGTGCTGTATTATCTACTACTCCTATTGTTACTTTACTTTCAGTTTGGCTAGTAGCATTTTTGTTTCCGACTTGGATTGTGACAAATAACCTGACAATTTTAGGAGTTTTTGGAGCTAGTTTAGTTGTTGTTGGTTCGATGACGATCGCTTTAGGCAATAAACGCTAATTTCTCACACACCTTAGTTAATCCAAGTCAGCGTAAAATTCAGAGAATTCACGGAAGCGAAAAAAAGACAATTGGTTGTATATTTTAACAAATACTTTGCCATTTGTGTAAGGCTGATTTGCAGCTTTTTTGAAAATCACAGAAGTCTCGACGTTTGGGAAATTGTTAGTCAGTATAGAACTAGGTAACGATCGTCGTTGTGCTTCTGTTGAACGATGAACTGCCAAATCATTGCAGAGTTTGTCTTTGTAAAACCTCCTAATTATGCGTCAATTAAATTACTCGATCGCTAAGTCTTTTAACTGGATCGGAATTTTGCTAGGAATTTCTCTGCTGACAACTATGGGATCTACTTTTCCGGTAAGATCAGCAGAAAGAGTGCAAGTTTCTTTAGATATATTAGAACGAACTATTTCTGTAAATTCTTTAGAAGCTTACGCGAAAAGAGGGATAGTTAACAAAGATTTAGCACCTTACATTCAATATATTAAGCCCGAACAACAAGCGCAGTTGCGCCGAATTTTACTTAAACGTTTAGAAATTAGACCGATCGCAGTTTCCCAATTCTTCAGCACCCCCCAAGCAGAAATTTTACTGCGAAGATTAGGACAAGTTATTCAGACAGAATCAGGAGAATTTGGTTCCCAAGCAATTCAACAAGCTTTAATTTCCGCAGCTAACGATCCAGAGGGAATTACCTTATTAAATGTGTTACGCAAATTTCCGGCATCTGGAGTCAGAATTGATTTAGCAAAAGGTTTACAACTTGCCGATGATTTATCGAAATTAATTGAACAATCTAATAAAGCGATCGCAGCGGTTAATCAACAAGCAGCTACTTTAGTCGCTAATCAAACTCCGGGAAAAACAGCTGCATTATCCAACTTACGTCAACCCGGATCTTACACTGTTAACAAACAAACCAGACAATTTCTAGATTTGCGCCGTAACCGCAGTTTGAAAGCTGATATTTATGTGCCAATTGCTGATAATATTAGCCAGCAACCAACAGCAGCGCCAGTAATTGTAATATCTCATGGTTTAGGTTCCGATCGCGAAACTTATGCTTATCTTGCTCAACATTTAGCTTCCTACGGATTCGCGGTTGCTGTCTTAGAACATCCGGGTAGTAATGCACAGCAATTACAAAATTTGTTTGAAGGTAAAGTGGAAGAAGTCGCGCAACCTTATGAGTTTCTTAATCGACCTTTAGATGTGAAGTTTATCCTCGATGAATTAGGAAGACTTTCCCAAACTGATGTTTTTTATCGAGGTCGTTTAAACAC
>JBAVZX010000479.1:0-3996 GCA_049589015.1 Phormidium sp.
GTATTGATCGTCACTGAATAAATATATTTTACCTTCTTCATAAAAAGCAGCATCAACAATACCAGTTTCAGCAATATTATTTGCTTTCCATTTGTTGATTTGCTTAACGAGAGTCTCTGCTGTTATACCAGCTTTGTCAAAAGAGATATATTCTTGACCAGAAAATAGATATATCTTTTCATCTTTGCCAACAAATGCGGCATTAATTGGTTTTTCACAGTTTAAAGTCTGATTAGAAACAAATAATTGCTTTCCGCTGTAAAATTCATATCTGACATCCCCAATTGCAAAGATTGCGGACAAACCAGAATCTATGCCTGTCTTGGATTCACCATCACTCAATCTGTATAATTTTTTATCATTGAATTTAAATTTATAATTCCCATCTTTAGTAAAAAATAATATGTCTGAACCATTGATATCATAAGCTGCATAAATCAAAGTATTTCGGGTGTGGAAATATTGTTTATTTTCACAGCCCAAATCTTCTAACAAAGTATAAAAATTATATTCTTTCGGATAACCAGCTTCAGGGTTCTGGTAACTATTATTTTTATACTTTATGAATTTTTCACTATTAATTAAATAGGTATAGTCTCCCAAAATGAAAGCTGCATCTGTCACTGTCAACTCTTTGATTTCTTTAAAAATCTCGCTAGATGTTTGCATCTGACCCCAAAACTCTCTGGTGGATTTTTCCTCTGTCAGTGCGTCAGAGATAACGTAAGTCTGGTTTGTATTATTGAAAAAATAATTTTTACCATCCTTTCTCAAGGCTGCATCAATTTTGTCCCATTTTGGTAAATTCTCACTATTATTTTCAAGCTGCTTGGGAGAACCCATATCAGCTAATTCTAGCCCTTGTGAATAAACCAAATATTCATTGCCACTAAATAAATAAGTTTTATTACCATCGAATAATGCTGCATCTACTTTTCCTGTATCTGCAATCTTATTTTTAACTTTTCCCCATCGTTTCTCGATCAAGTTTTTGTCGTTAACCTGTTCCTTTTCAATAACAACATATTCTTTGTCTTTGAATAAGTAAATTATTTTTTTTGGGGTTTGAACAGCGATAACATCTTTTTCTTCCCAACCGAATTGGTCTAAATATTTCTTGATTTCAATGCTTTCTGGAGTATAATCACTATCTGGTTTAGATAAAAAACTACCGCCTTTATGGTCAAAACTAAACCAGGGTGCATCCGATGAATTTTCCGAAGTATTGAATAAAACTATATTATTAACATCAATTCCTGGTTCATCAAAAATCTCTCCAACAATGTCTTGCACTGCTTTTAGAAGTGATGCTTTTCTCTTATTATTAAAATTCGTCGGGTCGATTTTTTGTGTATATAGTTCTGGGGTTAAGTGAAAATAAACTTCTTCTCTCTTTTCTGAGTAAGTTGATCGGGTGTCCTTTGTTTTTATTTCCCAGCTTACTGTTGTGCTGATTTTATAAGTACAATTAATCACAATATTTTCGTGCTTTGCTGTTTTCTCTTGAAGCCCTAACTCTTGAGAATTCTCAACAAATAATCGCACGTCAGATAATTGGAAATCTATTAATATTTCCGAATCTGCTACAAAATTTAAGGAAATATCGCTGACTTTGATAACTTCGGTTAATTCTTGGGGGGATACCCATTCTTTATTGAGGTTATAAAAGGAGTAAAAAATTTTTATATTGTCAGTTCCCAAGTTTTGTGAAGCGACTTTCTGGGTATTTTCATTGGTTTTTTTACTGACTAAGGTGGTGGTATTGCTATTCTCCACTTCAGTTTCAATCTTAGTCCAAAATACAAACACCCGTCCGAAGGCAAATACTGGATATACTCTGTCTGCATCAATTTGGACATTGACACTTAACCAGGGTTTCCACAGGACAGAATCACTCTTAAATTCGGCAAAACGATAGTAATACCGTCGGGGGTCGGTTTTTGTGCTGCCAAATAGTATTAGGTTTTGCTCTCCATTATTTAAGTCTGAGGGACTGTAAACATAACCCCCAGCGATGGTGAGCCGTGAGACTTCTGTATATTCATCCAGGTATTTTTTGTAGGCTCTTTGTACCGATGCTTCGGTGATTTCTCCCTGAAGTAAATCTTCTTCTAGGGTTTTAAATGCGGGTGTTTTAGTGTCTCTCAATTCGGGACGGATATAGTTTTCTGGATATAAAAAAACTTTGCGATTGGCTTCCCAAACGCGATAGTTCTTCATCCATTTCCACCAGGTTTTTAGTTCTTTCTTTACTGTTTCTAGTGTTTGTCCGTCTTTAACCTCTGGGTTTTCGAGATTGACAAAGTATCGGTGAAAATATAATTGTAAGGCTGCGATCGCCTCCTCAATTCTAGATGTTGTGCCACAACTTCCCATCTCCACATCAATCAACAGCTTTTCGTACAAATCTTGAGCATTTTCTACGTCCTCATCCACTGAGATTGCATACGGAACTAAGACATCACGTTTGATCTCATTTAATTCATCGTGGATTTGTTTGGAAAGGATTGACCAATCGTTTGTGTTATTTGACATTGATTTTACCGGGTAAATAGTTTATAAGAAATAGAGGGATATAATTCACTTCTATACTGAGTTGTCGAGATTTTTTTCTGGGGCGATCGCCTTTTATCCTAAAGGAGCAATTAGTCGAGTCTTGATCGCCTTTGGATGGTTTGGTGTTGAAGGCGCTCTCTCCCTCCAAATATCATCCACAAAAGAAATTACTCTCTTTAAGAAGTTATTTTTGTCTCAAAAATCATTCGTCGGATCTGTTTGATAACGATAGTCGCTCAAACGCTTTAATAATGTCATCCACTTCATCATTATCTTGCTCTACGACTTCTTCGAGATCTTGCGTTGCTTCTTGATCTGAATTTACTAGCTCGGCTCTTTCATAATGTACGCCACTATGAAAAACCCGAAATACGTTACCTCGTTCCACACTATAGCTTAGATGCTCATTAAATTCACGTCCTTGTTGTCGATAGATAACTAAGCCTCTTTTTTTCATATCTGCAATGGTCATAAGGTCTTCTTCTCGGAGATAATAGCTATCATTTTGAGGACTAGCAGGAATAGCAAGTACAGCGGTATAAGCCTCTATTAATTTTTCATAATATTTTTGTACTACTCTTTGGAGTGCGAACTCTGGAATAGAATCTACTGCTTCCTGGTATTTTTCATATAATTTGCTCAACTCTTGATTATTATTGGACTTGAAAAACTCATAGAGTTGACTTAGGTTGTTAGATACTACTCTTGATAAGGTGGTTTCATTTTGTTGGAGAAGGAGTTGTCTTTTTTCCTCAATAGTAGTTTTTTCTTGAAGTTGTTGTTTTAGAATGGCATCACTTTCTGCATTTGAAAGTTCTATTTTATTTATTAAGATGTCAATTAATTCCTCATTACTGCGCGTTGCTTTCAAGTATTGCTCGACCATTTTATCTCTCATCTGACGATTACCATCAATACGTTGTTGATGTTCAGCAGATGCTTTCTTCATTTCATCCTGTAATTTGTCTATCTTAATAAAGGATGTCCATAATTTTAAGTCATCTCCCGTGAGACTCTTTCCTTGAGACAGTTGAGTATTAATTCTTTGCAATATATCTAAGAAAAGAGGTTGATATCTTTGAGACAATAAAAAAGCAAAGTCATTGATATATTGACTAAGATTTTCTCTTATTTCATCTGGATCATGATAAATATAGATTCCACGAGCATTAGGGGCACCAAACATGGCGTGAATGCCACAGTCTCCACGTACTCCTGTACTAAAAACCTTCAGAGACTGATCCTTTGTTTTTAAGGACAATCTAACTCTTGGATTCACTTGACCACCACTTTGTGTACTGGAAAATCCAGTACCTTGTTTTGATTGCTGATTTCCCACTTGAGAGTTGAACATTTCTTCTTGTTTTAATATGTAATTTAAGTAGCCGTTGGGAAGCCTTGTATGTTGGATAGCGTTAAATCTTTCCTTTAAGGCTTTTA
>JBAVZX010000480.1:0-2051 GCA_049589015.1 Phormidium sp.
AAGGTAGTTACTTAAGTTTCAATGGTAATGTTTATGCAAATCTTTTATTAACTAATTTTTTGGATAGTGGTTCAAATGTTTTGATTCGCACTGATGCTTTAAAAAAGGTTGGTTATTTTGAAGAATCTCGTCACTTTTCGGAGGATTGGGATCTGTGGCTGCGGTTAGCAGCTAATTATAATTTTGTGGCTGTATCTAAACCACAAATTTTATATCGAATATCTTCCTATTCCAAATCGACTAATATTGGGCAAATGGAATCAGACACTATTGAAGTAATTGATCGAGCTTTTGCTCGCAATCCTACATATTCTAAAGCGTTGAAGCAATTAAGCAAAGGAAATGTTTATAAATATATGTTGTTTAGGTGTTTGAATGCGGCTCCGAAAAGACATGATTGTTTAATAGTTGTTAAATTTTTATTGCAATCTGTGAAATACGATCATTCCTTAATCAGAAAAAAAGTTATTTTGAAAGTTTTATTGAGAATAATTACCCTACTTGTATTACCGAGGGAAATAGCTGTAACAATAATAAATAAATATAAAAGGCTCTATAATATAGATGCTTTGCTGATATATATGAAGAAAGGAATTCCTTTTGAATTGAAATAATTAGCTTATACTAAGGTTACTGATATGCCACTTATATCTGTAGTTATTCCTGTTTATAATGGTGAAAAAACTATTAAAGAAACTATCATCTCTGTTTTAAGTCAAACTTTCAGAGATTTTGAATTAATAGTAATTAATGATGGTTCGCAAGATAGAAGTTTGGAGATTGTTTCTAGCGTAAAAGATGAGCGTTTGAAGGTATTTACATATCCTAACGCTGGTCTTTCAGCATCTCGAAATCGCGGAATTTCTTTGGCATCTGGCAAATATATTTCCTTTATAGATGCTGATGATATGTGGACACCGGATAAATTAGAATTACAATTAAAAGCGTTGCAGGAAAATTCAGAAGCGGCTGTAGCTTATAGTTGGACAAAATACGTTGATGAATCAGGGCAGTTTTTACGTCGAGGCAGTCATATAAGTGTCAGCGGTGATGTGTTTGCTGATTTGCTATTAAATGATATTTTGGAAAATGGATCTAATGCTTTAATTCGTAAGGAAGTTTTCGATAAAGTAGGTGGTTTTGATGAAACACTATTGGGTTCTGAAGATTGGGATATGTGGTTGCGGATAGCGTTGCATTATCATTTTGTGGCGGTGCCATTACCACAAATATTATATCGACTTTCGCAGTCTTCAATGAGTGCTAATATTTTGAAAATGGAAGCGGAGACTCAGCGAGTGCGCGATCGAGCGATCGCTATGTCTCCCGAATCAATAAAACATCTAAATCGAATTGGTGATGCTAACTGGTACAAATGCTTGCTTAATAGAACCTTGGAAGGAACCGGAAGAGAGCAAGGTATACTAGCAGCACGCTTGCTTTGGCGTAATCTAATATACGATCCAAGACTGTTGAGAACTCGCGTTTTTTGGAAAATTATCTTTAAAATTGCGGTAATGATTTTATTACCACCTCAACAAGCTCAAGCAATCCTAACTAAATTTAACAAGCTATCAAATACGGTAACTATCCTGGGGTATCTAGAGAACAAACCAGCAAGTAAATACATAAAAAATAGCTGATATGTCCCTAATTTCTGTAATTATTCCTGTTTATAATGGTGAAAAAACAATTCGAGAAACGATCGAATCTGTATTAAACCAAACCTACAAAAATTTTGAATTAATCGTCATTAACGATGGTTCGCAAGATGCAACATTAGAAGTTGTTTCTGCGATCGAAGACCAACGTTTGAAAGTATTTTCATACAGCAATGCAGGCTTATCTGCAAGTCGCAACCGAGGAATTTTTCAAGCTAACAGTGAGTTTATTACTTTCCTTGATGCCGATGACCTTTGGTTGCCAGATAAACTGGAATCTCAGTTTAACGCACTGCAAAATAATTCTGAAGCTGCTCTTGCCTATAGTTGGACTAATTATATCGATGAATCAGGCAAATTTTTATATCCCGGCAACCGTGTTACTTACAC
>JBAVZX010000481.1:0-5225 GCA_049589015.1 Phormidium sp.
ACGAAGTAATAGAACGTGCTGCTAACGAACCTGGAGGCGTTGTAATAGTCCGGGAAAATCAAAACTTTATCCTAATTAGCCAAGAAGAATTAGACGCTTGGGTTGAAACTGCTAAATTACTCGAAGACCCAGATTTATTAACAGATATTGCCACCGCAAGGGAGGAATATCAAAAAGGAGATGTTTTGACCATCGATCAAGTTTTCGAGTGAAACTATGACAGCTTACCAAATAGTTTTTTCCAAAAAAGCCCAAAAGGATATTGCCGAACTCACCGAACAGCAAAAAGCTAAGTTACAAGAAATATTGCAAGAGGTTTTAGCAATTAACCCACAAGTAGGAAAACGTCTCAAAGGTCAATTGAATGGTTTGTATTCCTATCGACTGAATTTACACGATCGCATTGTCTTTATCATTAGAGCAAGAAGTCACTATGGAGACTAATGAACAAACACATTCTAAACTAACAGATGATTCAGAAATGCTCGATGAATATGATTTCAGCCAAGGTGTGAGAGGAAAATATTTCCAAAAATATCAAAATAATAACCTAGCTACCTTAACAGGTATCCAATTTTTAATTGACAGTAAAGGGAGAAAAAATGGTGTCCTCATTGACATCCAAAAGGATCATCACCTTTGGTTAAATGCTTTAGAAGAAAACCAGATTCATGCTAACACTTTTCAGTTTTTAATTGATGAAAAAGGGCAAAAAACTGCCGTAATGCTTAACTTTAAGGAATACCTGAAAATTTGGGAAAGTATCTACGATAATCTAATTGCTGAACAGCTACTTTAGTTTCTATCTAATCTATGTATTGGAGGATTGCATTAGTTTCCCTTGTTCCTCAAACCGACCCTAAATCATATTAACCCACAATAACCATCTTCATTCAGGTTTCTGGGTTGATTCTGTCATCGGAGGAAAGCAACTTTTTGAGCAATATTTTCTGAGATTGTAGAACTCTCTGAATCAATTACTTCATTATCAATATCGAGATAGCTAAATAAGATATACTATTTTAGTGAAAAAAATCAGGTTATCTACATGGCAAGATTACCAGCAGAAACTTTAAAAACTATCTTCAACTTACAGCAACAATTATTAGAACAAATTGATGAAGCTAGGGCAATTGAATTCATATTACTTGAACAATTTGGCGAAACAGAAGAAACAATTCCTGAGTTAGATGAATTGCAAAGCATTCGAGAAAGGGCAGACTCTTATTATTCGAGATTTTACATTATTTTGCGGCGAATTTACGATGCCCAACCTGTAGCGCCCCGTGATAACCTAGAACTATTAGCTAGATATATTAACGAAGCTGGTGCTACTATAGAAGCAATACAGGCAAGTATCCAAGATATTAAGAGGAACTGGAATTTATCATGAGCAATCAACCCAGAATTCCTGATGCTGAAACTAGAGCACGTTCTGTTGCCCGTTTGCGTGAAGTAGTACAACGGATGGACAGAAATATTGCTGAATTAGATGAATTTATTGCCCGTTTAGAAGCAGAAAATAATCGCAGTTTTGAAGCAGCAAGACAAAGAGGAAATGCTCAACGAAAAGCTACCCAAAATTAACTTCTGTATGGGGTCTTGCGGCATCATGGGGTAAAATGGGCATTATCTCAAAAATCAGTTTTCCCTGTTCCTCAAACCGACCCGAAATCATATTAACCCACAATAACCATCTTCATTCAAGCGAAAAGCGGTTAGCCTGACTTTACCATTAAACGGATAATTGACTTTCACTTTTTGCATTAAACCATCAAATTTTTCATCAAGCAAATAATTACCTGTTTCTACATCAATAGCGATGAACCAATTGTAATGAGTTGACATTAATTGTGGGCGAATTTGCTCGAAAATTTGGCGACATTGCTTACCTAATTTTTCCTTTTCAGCGATGCGTTTAGCGCGAGTTTCTGGACTGCTTTGGTATTCGGGAAAAATCCGACCTCTGCAAACTTGACGTTTTTGGGTTGATTCTGTCATTGGAGGAAAAGGGAGCGTAGATTTGATATATTCTGATTGTATGACTTTTCAATGCTGTTTTGTACTTTTCTGGGAAATGCGATCGCTAAAATTTCCCCCAAGCTATGAGATGTTAATGTATAATTTTATCTTAGTTTTGGAGAATTACGAAGAGCGATCGCCCTAAATCGGCACTTGTACCAATCGAGCTAAATCATCACCCAATCGAGTAAAATCATTAGGATTTAAAGTTAATAATACATCAACTTCTGCTTTAAGCGCCGCCTGAGCAATTAAACCATCAAAAATCCCTCCTCCTGGTAAATTTAAACTCACCATTTTCGCCACCGTTGCTTCATAATCTTCAACAGTTAAAGCAACTTTTTCAAACCTATTCAAATTTTCCCTAATTAATTGTTGTGCTAACCCAGGATTAATTCGCGGAGTACGAGGAAAGCGAGTGAGTACAGAATAAAGTTCAGCTATACTGTGAGTTGAAATAAATCCTTTAATTTCTTCTGTTCTAACTCGCTGCAACCAAGCAAAACATTTAGAGTGATGGGGATGTTCTTCCAGCATCGTTGCTACCAGCACAGATGTATCAAACAAAACTCTCGTCACGGCATAAATTTCCTAATTCTTTCTTCTCGCATTTCTGGGACAAGACTTTCCCAATTTACTTCTGTTTCTGCTTCTCTTGATGCAGCTTTTATTACTAAAACTCCATCAACATAATGTACGATCGAATCATCGATAGGTGAAGATTCCGAAGGAGAACTTTTCGCAGGTGAGATTGTTTCCCTTTGTTTGCTGTTTCGCCATACCAAAAAATCAACAAAATCTAGAACTTCCTGAAGTTCACCTTTTGGTAGTCGTTCTAAATTTTCGGCAATCTTTTGTTTCAAATTAGATTCTGTCATCGGAGGAAAGGGAAGCGTAGATTTGAGATATTCTAATTGTATGACTTTTCAATGGTGTTTTGTAGTTTTTGGGGAAATGCGATCGCACTCACACCCCTTCCTCTTCGTGAAAATCTTCTGAATATTCTTCAACTTCCATTTCAGCAAAATCAACCTTATCATAAATATCTGCCAAAGGTACTTCCACCTGAAAAGAACTGAAAGTTAGCGCTGGATCTTCTTCATCGTACACGCTATAAGACCAACGTTTATTTTTTTGTTTAGAATACTGTTCGATAAACATCAAATTCTGTTCGATTAAAATATATTCTTGAAAGCTAGGAATTGTTTGATAAAATTTAAATTTATCACCGCGATCGTAACCTTTAGTTGATTTCGATAAAACTTCAATAATTAATTGAGCATTGGTAATCGTATCTTTCCGATTATGGTAATATTCTGGTTGACCTGCAATTACCATCACATCAGGATAAGTAAAACGTTTCACTTTCGGTATCCACAAGCGCACATCACCGATGAAAACTTCATAATCTTGTCCTCGCAACTGCAAACTCAAAGCAATTAACATATTTCTAGCGATTCGATTATGATTTGTAGTTCCACCCGTCATTGGTATAATTTCCCCATCGTGATATTCACTTTTAAATTCTGCGGTTTCTTCTCTTGCTAAATATTCCTCTGGGGTGTAGTAGTGCCGTTCTGTTGGTTGTAGAGTAGCAGTCATGATTATATTGCCCCAACTTAACTCTTGCCTTGTGGCTAGTTTAACATTTCAATGGTGGGATGTTATGTTGAGTTGAAAGTGCGATCGCATCTTCTCCCAAATATACCTCTAAATCTGCGTTCATCTGCATTCATCTGCGTACTAAAAAAAAGAACTCAAGCAAAAACAGATAACTTACATATACCATCTGTGTTCATCTGTGTTTATCTGTGGACATCTGTGGTTAAAAAAAGCTCACGCCTCCCCGTTTAAAGGTAAATTACTCTCCCACATATTCCAAAATCAAAATACCATTTCTTTCATCAACAACCAGCTTCATTAAACGCGATCGCTAAAATTGCCAACCACTTTAAATCTTGAAACAATACATCAAATATTAAAAATATTCCCCAAAATAACCAGCGCACCGTCTACAGACAAATGCGCCACTTAGTTAAACAAACTAAAACTAGATTAATTAACTGACAACTATCTCACTAAAACCGTTTTTTCCGTCTTCTAGAAATAGCCTTGCGCTTGCGTTTTTCTGGGGGGGTTTCAAAGTGACGCAGACGTTTAATATCAGAAAAAATTCCAGCTTTGGAGACTTGACGCTTAAACCGACGTAACGCCGATTCCAGCCCTTCATTTTCCCCGACAATAATTTGGGTCATCCTAACTACTCCTAAGCTTCGGTGAATCCTTGAACACTTACTTAGCGTCCGTATTAGCGTCAATGGGAGAGAAACGCCATTGCCTACAGCACGTTACGCGATCGCACTCATTCGTCAAAACCTGAAAATGGAGAAGCATTCCGTTTTTCGACACTTATCTGAACAATCAGAAGCGCTAACGAAATGCCTCTGAACAGCGAATTAACCGAATTATATAAAGCTAACTAGCTTTAAACTTTAATAACGTCCACCACGGGAATATCTTCCACCACCGCCACCGCGGTTATCATTAAAGCGACCACCGCCACGGTCTTCACGAGGTTTAGCTTTATTTACTTTTAACTGACGCCCCATCCATTCTGCACCATCAAGTGCTTCAATAGCAGCAGTTTCTTCCGCTTCCGTTGACATTTCCACGAAAGCAAAGCCACGCATCCGACCAGTTTCACGGTCAGTGGGAACTTGAACCCGCATGACCGCGCCATATTCAGCAAATACTTGCTTGAGGTCTGCGTCTGTGACTTCGTAGGCTAAATTCCCTACATAAATAGACATTGGTTCTCTCCTGAATCAGGTATTGCAGAGATTACGATTCGGAGAGTCGCTTGTGAGTACTAACAACAAACAGTGTCACCGAATTTCATCATCGAACCACATTTTAGCACATCATATAAGTTAGTTTGTCAAGGAAAACTCTTCCCAGACTAGAATTTTTTCGGCAAAATATCCTAAAAGTGAGCCAATTTGAAAATGGCAGGCTGGTAGCGTGTTGCAAACTTTGGTAATATTCTTAATCGGTTTAATTCCGCCAATAATCTCCATCTGGGTCATTCGCCAAGCAGAAGCTAGAGGGCGAGAAAGCTTGAGAATAGCCATAGAAAGAGCCTCTGTTTTCCCCTTAATTGTGCCGCCTCAACCGCAAACTCAACATTATATTGGTGACCCTAG
>JBAVZX010000482.1:0-2415 GCA_049589015.1 Phormidium sp.
GCCTCAGACCAGACTGGAGTCTGAGAAATTCGCTTTTGAGTGCTGAATTCTAGGCAGAGGGGCTCCAGGGGCTCCAGGGAAATCATCCAAACTAGTTTTTCTACTCTCCCTATCTCCCCAGTCCCCAACCTTGCCCTAATTATGAAAAGTAAGTTAAATTTAATTAAGATTTGTTTGCTGTTACACCCTTTCGTCTTAAAGAAAGCCTTTTGGCTCTAACAAGACATTAAATTAAACAGCAAAAATTTATCTGACTCTTTTCAAAAGCACTTATTTTGTGTAATCGAGTACCTATTTTGTTTAAATTGCATTTAGAGGCCACCCAACGATGAAGTCTTCCTGGAAAATCGTAGTACTGTGGATGTTGCCTGCGTTACTCATAGGATTTTTTCTGTGGCAAGGAGCATTCTCTTCCTCAGCAATGGATACAGGCAGAAATACTGCCAGTACCCGCATGAGCTATGGGCGATTTTTAGAATATTTAGATTCTGGT
Organism: Phormidium sp.; assembly: GCA_049589015.1. GTDB lineage: Bacteria > Cyanobacteriota > Cyanobacteriia > Cyanobacteriales > Aerosakkonemataceae > Floridanema. Next base: position 494 of record JBAVZX010000482.1, read on the forward strand.
CGAGTCACCAGCGTTGACCTCTATGAGGGTGGTCGGACAGCTATTGTCGAAGGTATCGACCCAGAACCAGTTTTGGGTTCCCAAGTCCAACACTGGCGAGTAGATTTACCTTCTAGCGCCCCAGAATTAATTGCCAAGCTCAAAGAATCGGATATTAGCTTCGCCTCCCATCCAATGCGAAACGATGGCGCAATTTGGGGATTATTGGGTAATTTGGTATTCCCAATTTTATTGATTGCGGGATTGTTTTTCTTGTTCCGTCGTTCCAGCAATATTCCCGGTGGGCCAGGACAAGCGATGAATTTCGGTAAATCTCGCGCCCGCTTCATGATGGAAGCGAAAACCGGAATTAAATTCGATGATGTAGCTGGAATTGAAGAAGCGAAAGAAGAACTGGAAGAAGTTGTCACTTTCTTGAAACAACCAGAACGGTTTAGCGCTGTCGGTGCGAGAATTCCCAAAGGTGTCTTATTAATTGGCCCTCCGGGAACTGGAAAAACTCTGCTAGCGAAAGCAATTGCTGGAGAAGCTGGTGTTCCTTTCTTCAGTATTTCTGGTTCGGAATTTGTGGAAATGTTCGTGGGCGTGGGTGCTTCCCGCGTTCGTGACTTGTTCAAAAAAGCGAAAGAAAACGCCCCCTGTTTGGTGTTCATCGATGAAATTGATGCCGTCGGTAGAATGCGGGGTACGGGTATCGGTGGTGGAAACGATGAAAGAGAGCAAACTTTAAACCAATTGCTCACAGAAATGGACGGTTTTGAAGGTAATACAGGTATTATTATCATTGCCGCTACTAACCGCCCTGATGTGCTTGATTCTGCTTTGATGCGTCCGGGACGTTTTGACAGACAAGTAAGTGTCGATGCGCCTGATATGAAAGGACGTTTGGAAATTCTGGAAGTTCATGCCCGGAATAAGAAGTTATCTGATGAAGTTTCTTTAGAAGCTATTGCTCGTCGGACTCCTGGTTTTACAGGTGCAGATTTAGCGAATTTACTGAACGAAGCGGCAATTTTAACTGCCAGACGGCGCAAAGAAGGGATTACCATGCTGGAAATCAACGATGCGGTTGATCGTGTGGTTGCTGGGATGGAAGGTACTCCTTTGGTAGATAGCAAAACTAAGCGGTTAATTGCTTATCACGAAGTTGGTCACGCGATTGTTGGTACTTTGTTGAAAGACCATGAACCAGTACAAAAGGTGACTTTGATTCCCAGAGGACAAGCTAAAGGTTTGACTTGGTTTACTCCTAATGAGGAGCAAGGTTTGATTTCTAGGTCGCAACTGAAGGCGAGAATTAGTGGTGCTTTGGGTGGTCGCGCTGCGGAAGAAATTATTTTCGGTGATGCGGAGGTGACTACTGGTGCTGGTGGTGATTTGCAACAAGTTGCTGGTATGGCTAGACAAATGGTAACTCGGTTGGGGATGTCTGATTTGGGGCCTTTGTCTTTGGAAAGTCAAAGCAGTGAGGTATTTTTGGGACGGGACTTGATGAATCGTTCTGATTATTCTGAGGAAATTGCTTCTCGTGTGGATGGTCAGGTAAGAGCGATCGTTGGTCAATGTTATGAAGATGCTAAGCAAATTATGCGCGATCATCGCTCGGTGATCGATCGCTTGGTAGATCTTCTAGTGGAAAAAGAAACGATCGATGGCGAAGAATTTCGCCAAATTGTCGCTGAGTACACTGTTGTTCCCGAAAAAGAAGAATATGTTCCTCAGATATAAGATTGAAGCTCTAGGTGAATAGGTGAAATAGGGATGATTGAAGTCATCCCTATTTTTTTAGGCAAAAGGCAGAAGTGGGGAGATGGGGGGAGTAGAAGAACTAGTTTGGATGATTTATTTCCCCCTACCCCTGGAGCCCCTAATCCCTGATCTGATAATGAACGCAGCCGTCGCATGGCCCATCAGGATTGATG
>JBAVZX010000483.1:0-1756 GCA_049589015.1 Phormidium sp.
TAACACTTGAACCCATTATACATTAAAGTTAAAAACTAGATTTAACTTGGACTGCGGTTAAAACCGCGGGCGTGCGTTTCATCCCCATATCTAAAGCTAGGGGCTTTCACTCACGTTTTTCGGTAAATCTTTTTGATCCACCTCAATTAAATAATGATAGACTTCGTATTTGCCAGTTTCAGGAAAAGCACGCTTTTTCACTTGCTCGATCGCCATTTTATTAAGTTGAGAATAACCAGTACTCCGTGTTAATCCTGGTTCCCCAACAATTTTACCTTCTGGGTCAACTAAAACAGCAATTCCCGCTGGAGTAACATCTGGTAATTTTACCTCAAACGGAGAACGAATTTTATCACTAATTGGTTGTCTTTCGGTATTTAACTTCCCTGCATATTTCTTATTTTTAATTTTTTCGTCCAACCACTGCCGATAATTGGCAATTCCTTGAGGAATTGTTGTGTTTGCAGCATTGTAACCATAAACTGCCTTAAGCCGAGCTTCTTGATCTACTTGATTACGATTATTCCTCCTATTATTGGTATTTTCCTGATTTCTATTGAGGTTTTGATTATTATTTGTACCCCAAGCCAAACCAGGAAGCAAAGGTTGTCGATCAAGTAATGTACCAGTCGTCTGCTCACTATTTTGATTACCCTGATTTTGGGTTTCAGTTTCAGGAATTTGAGGATTTTGAGGACTAGTACCATTATTTTGTTCAGCTAGATACTGCTCAAACACTCGCATAAATTCACCGCCAGATGTTTGACTATTTTTTTGAGATTGATTTGTCCGTGGTGACTGACTATTTGTTCTTTCTTCAGTTTGAGATTGTACACCTAAATTCAATTGATCGAGCGTCAATTTTTCATTTGTTTCCGGTTTTTGGTTTTGGGAAGTTTGATTATTTCTCGCCGAAGCTTGGGGAGACTTAGGAACTGTAGTCCGATTACGACGGCCCGAAGTTGAAGTTTTCGACTCTGGAGTAGGTGAAGGTATAGAAGGGTTAGGGTTGTAAATCGGAAAACTCGGTGGTGGTGGTAAGGTAATTTCTGATTTAGCTTCCGGTAAATTAGGCAAAAGATTGGTGGGAATTTGTCCCTGCGGCAAATTTGGTAAAGTGGGTTGTGTTTGCTGCGCGTATTGTGGCAACCGCAGAATTTCTTCTGGTGTTAATTGGACAACTCTCACGCTGGGTCGATCGCTTGCTGCTGCTGTTGCTTTATCAGCCATTGGCACTACTGGTTGATAAAACCAGAATAGCGAATGCAGTCCAACAGAGGTTAATGTTGCCACAACTAACGGCAGATTGATGGTTTCAGTCAGGGTATTCATGGGTGAAATGTGAGACATAGCAGGTAACTCCAGCTAAGTTTTTGGCGATCGATCCTTACGCTTGTAATAACTTTGATCTTAGCGAGTTAGGGGTCGAGTAGAGAGTCACCTCTCTACCCTCCCATTCAAAACCGTGCTTGCGACTTTCACCGCACACGGCTCCTTGTTGTTTCGGTGTTTGTCATACACACCGCATTACCCATTTGGAGGGCTTAGGCGATTAGAAAGGGTTTTGTTCAATGTACCTTTCTAATTCTTTGTTGCCAACAACTTGTTTGTCACAAGCTGTTTTATGGTCGTGGCAATGTCGATGGAGAAGTTGTTTGTTGTTGACCTTTTCAGTTCCACTAAGGGAGGTTCTGATGATGTGGTCTATTTCCATTAAATCCCCATCTTTGAAGAGTAATCCGCAGTGGGCGCATTT
>JBAVZX010000484.1:0-2207 GCA_049589015.1 Phormidium sp.
GAAGAAACTCTTACTTTATTAAAGAACGGGCAAAGTTACGAAATTTGGTCGCCTTATGATGCTTTTGAAGCTGAGAATATCCTGGGGAAAATGTTAGAGGAAGATCGGGCAAATCAAGATGCTTAATGCAGAAAGATACCCTTTTATTGAAAGGCGCAATGATTCAGGAGAAAGGGTTTTTGCGCCATATTTACCGATAACATTAAATTATCAAAATCTTTCTTTGCAAATATCTGGGCTATTGGATACAGGGGCTAGTGTTAATGTTTTGCCTTACGAAATTGGATTACAATTAGGGGCAGTTTGGGAGGAGCAGAAAATTTCAGTTTTATTAACTGGTAATTTGGCTCGATTTCCAGCGCGTGGCATAATTATATCAGCTACAATTGGTCAATTTGCACCTGTTCGTTTGGCTTTTGCTTGGACACAAGCTAATAATGTTCCTTTGATTTTGGGGCGGCAGAATTTCTTTGCCGAGTTTGATGTTTGTTTCTATGGTTCTCAGTTAGCTTTTGAAGTTTGTCCAAAGCAAAGTCGCTCAAATTAATTACTTAATTTATGAATTTTGAAATTTTTTCCGAAGTAATTTTAAAAGAAGATATTCCTGAAAAAAACTTAGCCAAAGGAACTTCTGCAATTATAGTTGATTATTGTCCTAGACCGGAAGGGCAGGAAGATGGTTATATTTTAGAAACATTGAATGCAGAAGGTGAGGGATTTACAGTTATTGCTTTGCCAGCTTTAAAAATTGAATCTGTAGCAGCAACAGTTTAGATGTAAGTTGTTGCGCTTGGGCGCTAAAGCGCCGCCTTGAAAATTGAAAAATCACCCAAAAAATTAACTGTAGGAGCGAAGCATTCGGGCGACAATATATCTGGGTAATCAACAATTTATATTCCCGAATGCTTCGCCCTCCCCCCGCGACAATTTATATGAACAAACATTTTTATTCGCAGATCAAAACAGGGCGAATTACATCAGAACAAAGCGTTCGCGTAGCGTGCCGTAGGCATTAGCATTAGAACATAAATATTTTGGTTATGTCTAGATAAATTACCACATCAAGACAGGGCGAAGCATTTGGATATAAACATTTTGGTTATGCCACATAAATTGTCGCCCAAATGCTTCTCCCCTACAATTTTTCCATCATTTTCTCTCTCATCCAACCGACAATATCTGCGATTAAATTTGGTTGATTCGGTGAAAATGTTTGCAACCCAAATTCCCCGGTTTCCCACACTACACAAATCGCGCCTTCAAATTTGCTCAAAGCTGTCAGAAATGTATCGCTAAATCCTGTGGGTGTGGCTGTGAGTGCTGTGGAATCGTAGCAGATGAAAAACAGGGGATTTTCGCGGCTTCGGCGCAGGTAATTCCAATAAAGTTTGAGTTTTTGCATTGTTTCTGGATACCCATTCTGCCACTCTGGACATTTTTGATTTAGCATCAGGTCGTAAATTTCTGGGGCGGGGTTTTCGGGGTCGATGATTTGGTGTGTGTCGATGCAAATTAGCTTTACTTTGCTGCATAATTCGGGTTGATTGTTAATAGCTTCGGCAAGGACTTGGGGTAAGTTTGCTATGTTGAGGTTTGCTGTTGCCGTGTTGGTAAGGGTGTCTTAGTGCCAAGCTTGATAGAAGTCGGGGTAGGGCAGATTTTGGGCGTAGTGCCAGATTAATTTGTAGTAATCACGATTAATTTGCTGAGAGTTGTTGAAGTGGGCTTTTAAGGCTGTGATGACGGCAAACGGCTTGTCTGCCGCGATTTTTTCCAAGCTTTCTGCCACTTTCCTACGGGTGTAATCATCAAGTTGGGGAGAATTCAGCAGTTGCACCAAAGCATCGATCGCATTTTGATTGCCTGGGTCAATATTCCCTAAGCTTTTTGTCACTTGCCAACGGGTGTGATCTTTAAGTTGGGGAGAACCCAGCAGTTGCACTAAAGCATTGATCGCATTTTGATTGCCTGGGCCAATCTCCTCTAAGCTTACTGCCACTAGCCAACGGGTGTCATCAGAAAGTTGGTCAGATTTGAGCAGTTGTATTAAAGCATCGATCGCTTTTTGATTGCCTTGACCAATCTTCCCTAAGCTGACTGCCACTTGCCTACAGGTGTAATCATCAAGTTGGTCAGATTTGAGCAGTTGCACCAAAGCATCGATCGCTTCTTGATTGCCTTGACCAATTTTCCCTAAGCTTTTTGCG
>JBAVZX010000485.1:0-5298 GCA_049589015.1 Phormidium sp.
GAATTAGCCTTACAGCAACAAGCCGCAGCAATGGCAGCGGTGAATGATGGAATTGCAATTATTGATGCGGAGGATAAGTATGTTTATTTAAATGAAGCTTATGTGCGAATATATGGTTACGAAAATGAGCGAGAGTTACTGGGACAAAATTGGCAGAATCTTTACGAAAAAACCGAAATAGAACGATTTGAAAGAGACTTTGCGCCTGAGTTTGCCAAATCAGGTAATTGTCGCTTAGAAGCTACAGGAAAACGGCAAAATGGCAGCTTTTTCCCCCAAGAAAAGACGATGACGAAAATTGAGGGAGGAGCATCAGTTTGTGTGGTGCGTGATATTAGCGATCGCAAAAAAGCCGAGTCAACTTTGCGAGAAATAGCACACCGAGAAAGAGCGATCGCCAGAGTAATTCAAAGAATGCGCCAAACTCTGGATATTAAGCAAATTTTTAGCGCCACTACTCACGAGTTACGCCAAGCAGTGGAGTGCGATCGAGTACTTGTCTATCGCTTTAATTCTGATTGGAGTGGAGAACTTGTCGCCGAGTCAGTAGCAACGGGATGGGATTTATTAGTTGACGAACAACTACAGCAACCAGAATTAACACAAATTGCTGTTAGTAGAGAAGAATGCGCCGCCAAAACTTTAGATAGTGAAGATAACCAAATCCAAGATACTTACTTACAAGAAACCCAAGGCGGGATTTATCGCAGTGGTGCGAGTTACCGTTGTGTCACAGATATTTACACAGCTAACTTTGACGATTGCTATCTAACAGTATTAGCAAAACTCCAAGCCAGAGCATATATTGTTGTGCCGATTTTCTGCGGTAATCAATTGTGGGGATTACTCGCAACTTACCAAAATTCTGCTCCCCGACAATGGCAAGAAGCAGAAATTAAAATGGTTGTGCAAATCGGCAATCAATTGGGAGTAGCTTTACAACAAGCAGAATTATTAGCCAAAACTCAACAACAGTCAGTTGAACTGATGAAAGCCAAAGAAGCGGCTGATGCTGCTAACCATGCTAAAAGCGAATTCTTGGCTAATATGAGTCACGAATTACGCACACCATTAAACGCAATTCTCGGTTTTACCCAAGTGATGAACCGTGACCGAAGTTTAGCAACTGAGCATCAAGAATCCCTGAGAATTATTAGCAGTAGTGGTGAACATTTGCTAGAATTAATTAACGAAATTCTGGAAATGTCCAAAATTGAAGCAGGACGAGTGACGCTAAATGAAAATGACTTTGACTTGCATTGTCTGCTAAATAGCTTAGAAGAAATGTTTAGATTGAAAGCAAACTCTAAGCAATTACAACTTACCTTTGAGTGTAATCCAGAAGTACCAAAATATATTAAAACCGATGAAGCTAAACTGCGCCAAGTTTTAATTAATTTGCTGAGTAATGCGATTAAATTTACTCGATTTGGCAGTGTGAATTTACGAGTAAATATAGAAAATAATTCTCCATTGCAATTAGCAAATCCTCAATTATCATGGGAAATTTCTGATACTGGCCCAGGTATTGCCTCTGATGAATTGCCTCAATTATTTACACCTTTTGCCCAAACCACAAGTGGGTTAAATTCTGGTACTGGAACAGGTTTAGGTTTATCCATTAGTCAAAGGTTTATCGAATTAATGGGAGGGAAAATCGTTGTTAGTAGTGAACTAGGTTTCGGGGCAAAATTTACTTTTAAGATTCCCGTTAAAATTTCTCAATCTCCTGAGAAATCCCGAGTTAATATAGAAAGAAGAAAAATTATTGGACTAGACCCAAATCAACCAACCTATCGCATTTTAGTGGTTGAAGATAAACTAACTAATCGATTATTATTAGTCAAATTGCTCACTTCTTTAGGTTTTGCAGTCCAGTCAGCTGAAAATGGTCAACAAGCTTTGGCTATGTGGGAAATTTGGGAACCACATTTAATCTGGATGGATATGCGAATGCCGATCATGAATGGCTATGAAGCTACCAAACACATCAAAAAACATTTAAAAGGTCAAGCAACTGTGATTATCGCTCTCACAGCTAGTGCTTTTGAAGAGGATCGACAAGTTATTTTATCTGCTGGGTGTGATGACTTTGTGCGTAAACCTTTCCAAGAACAAGAATTGCTAGAAAAAATATCTCAACATTTAGGTGTAAGATACATTTATGAACAGGAAACAATCAATGATACAGTAGTACCAGTAAAAAATGATTCTCTAATTTCATACTTACAAATGATGCCGATTCAGTGGGTAGAAAATTTAGATCATGCAGCTGCCCAAGGAAGTGATAATTTAATTGTAGAATTGATTAAGCAAATTCCCCAAGAAATTTCTGTTTTGAGTTCGATATTAAGTGGTTTGGTTGAAAATTTTCAGTTCGAGGAAATTATGCAATTAACGCAAAAAATCAGCAAAAACTAAAGTGTCAGTCAGAGAAAATAAAATGAGCAACAAAATACTAAACTTAATTCCGTACCTTTGGGCAAAGAGGCTATAAGTCATGAATGATGACACAGAAATGACCAATGAAGCACCAGTAAATCGGAAAGAGGATATATTAGTTGTTGACGATACACCGGAAAATTTACGTCTGCTTTCATCATTTTTAGTCAACGAGGGTTATAACGTGCGTAAGGCGCTGACTGGACAAATGGCGCTAACGGCAATGGATACTGTTTTACCAGACTTGATTTTGCTGGATATTATGATGCCAGTTATGGATGGTTATCAAGTATGTGAAAAGCTGAAATCTAATCCGAAATCGGCGGAAATTCCCGTGATTTTTTTAAGTGCTTTGAATGATGCTTTTGATAAGGTAAAAGCTTTTACGGTAGGTGGCGCTGACTATATTACGAAACCTTTTCAATTTGAAGAAGTTTTAGCCAGAGTTCGCATTCAACTAGCACTAAGAAGTGCCAAGTTGCAAAACCAAAAACTGAATGCAGAACTAGAGGCCAGAGTTAAAGAACGTACTCATCAGTTACAAGCAACAAATGAAGAATTAAAACGGGAAATTCAGGAACGCAAATTGCTGCAAACAAAACTCCTGAATATGGCTCTCCATGATTCGCTGACTGGATTACCTAATCGAGCTTATTTTATGGAGAGACTTGTAGAATTGCTGAATTTTGCTCAGGAGAATACTGATTATCAATTTGCGGTGTTGTTTCTGGATTGCGATCGCTTTAAAGTAATCAATGATTCTCTAGGTCATTTAGTCGGAGATGAACTGCTAGTCGCCTTAACTCATCGGTTAAAGTCAATCCTAGTTCCCAATAATACGATCGCGAGATTTGGCGGCGATGAATTTGCCATCCTCCTCAAAGAAATTCATGATATTAACAGTGTAACTCAAGTAGCAGATCAAATACTTAAAGCCCTTTCATTTCCCTTTCAATTAAAAAGAAACGAAGTTTTTATTAATGCTAGTATTGGTGTTGCTTTAGGTAATTATAGTTACGAGCAACCCGAACATATATTGCGAGATGCCGACACCGCAATGTATCGGGCAAAAATATTAGGAAAAGGACAATATCACGTTTTTGATCCAACAATGCACATCGCCGCAATGCAAGCTTTACAGTTAGAAAATGACTTGCGGAAAGCCATTTATCAAAAAGAATTTATTGTGCATTATCAACCAATAATTTCCCTTTTTACAGGCAAAATTACTGGATTTGAAGCCTTAGTCCGCTGGCAACATCCCACAAAAGGAATAATTCCCCCAGGTTTGTTTATTCCCTTAGCCGAAGAAACAGGTTTAATTAACTCAATTGGTAAATTAGTCTTGTCACAAGCTTGTCATCAAATACAACAATGGTATCAAGAAAAACTCATAGATGAATCAATATTTATGAGTGTGAATATCTCGGCTAGACAATTTGCTCAACTAGACATAGTAGAACAAATTGACCAAATTGTGGCGGAAACTCAAATCGATCCGCAATGTTTGAAATTGGAAATTACCGAAAGTGCATTTATCAATAATGCTCAATCTGCTAAAGCAATTTTACAAGAATTACGCCAAAGACGAATTCAACTAAGTATTGATGACTTTGGTACAGGTTATTCTTCCTTAAGTTACCTGCACAATTTCCCAGTTGATACACTAAAAGTAGACCGTTCTTTTGTCAGTAAGTTAGATGGAACCTTAGAAAGTTTAGGTTTGATTCCTGCGATTAAGAAAATCGCCGAAACTATGAAAATGAGTGTAGTAGCAGAAGGAATAGAAACTGAAAAACAACTGGCACAATTGCGCGAATTAAACTGTGAATTTGGGCAGGGATACTTATTTGCTAAACCGTTACCGGAGAAAGAAGCAAGTGAGTTACTTGCTGCTTCTCCCAAGTGGTGAAGGGGGAATTTAATGATGAGCGATCGAGATTATACAAAAGAACTTTTTGGGGAGTTGCGATCGCTAGTAATAGCAACTTGTACTCATCCTCCTAATAGTTTGTCACGCTGTTTGGGATTAACAAAATTGATTAGGATAATTCAACAATCTGGTAAGCTTTGGCAAGAGCGATCGCTGGAATATGAAGATGCTCTCCAACTTACCTGGATTTATTTTTGTCGCAATCTTTGTGAGGCGGTGACAGGCGATCGCTACGATGAGGAAAAAGCGAGTGTAATCACTTGGTTAAATGCTTATTTGAAACGTCGTTTGCAAGATTGTCGCATCGAAACCGAGAACCAAAAACGTTGGCGATCGATGTTACCATTAAACCAAGATCGAGAATATCGTAATCCGATTGATAATTTAGCTGCTGCCCCAGATTTACCGCCAATTTTAACCGAAATAAAAGATTGGGTAAACCAAGATCCGGGAGGTAAATTGCGGCGCTTACATATTCGCGATCGACCAGAAATTAATTGTCAAGTATTAATTCTCCGTCGCCTACCTCCAGAAACACCTTGGGAAGTACTAGCAAAAGAATTTCAGATTAAGAACACTACTTTAAGTAGTTTTTATTCCCGACACTGCCTGAAGCTGTTACGGGAATTTGGCAAACAACAAGGATATATTTAAAAAGGATAAATTTTATGTCGGCAACTACTGAAGATTTAACGATTTCTTTACCGATTCCTCAAGATTATCGCCGTCTTGCTGCTGAGTTTTCTCGACAACAACCGACTGAGGAAAAAGCGGAACAAGTATTCTTAAATACCCTAGCGGTTTTAGTGGTAAATGACTGTTTGCAAATGTTAGGATTTTCTCCCAATTTAGCAGCTAGCGATAGTTGGAATCCGACTGTGAGGATGATGGCAGATATTGCCGATCTTGTGGTGAGAGGAAAG
>JBAVZX010000486.1:0-5348 GCA_049589015.1 Phormidium sp.
GAACCGCGAAGACGCGAAGAGCGCGAAGGGAAAGACGAAGAATTTAATATTAATAGTGTAAATTGAGTTGAGAAAATGAGTCAGTCTATTATCGAAAATGCTGATTTTATGAGGCAGAACCCCTCGAATAATTTAGTTATTGAGGTAGCAGAACTTTATAAAAGATATGGTAAGTTAACGGCAGTTAAAGGGGTTAATTTTGCGGTTCGGCGGGGGGAAATTTTTGGTTTAATTGGACCCGATGGTGCGGGAAAAACGACGACTTTTCATATTTTGGCGGGGGTGATGGAAGCATCGGCGGGGGATGTTTGGGTTTTGGGTAAAATTCCTCGCAATGCTAGGTTAGGAATTGGTTATTTAACACAGCAATTTTCGCTTTATTTGGATTTGAGTATTGATGAAAATCTTCGCTATAGTGCGGGTTTAAGAGAGGTTTCAAATGAGTTATTTGTGCAGCGTCGTGGTAAATATTTGCAGTTGATGGGATTGGAGAAATTTGGCGATCGCTTAGCTGGACAACTTTCGGGAGGAATGAAACAAAAACTAGCACTTTGTTGCGCGTTAGTTTCGCAACCAGAAATTCTGCTTTTAGATGAACCAACTACAGGTGTCGATCCGGTTTCTCGGCGGGAATTTTGGGATATTTTGGCGACTTTAGCTAATGAGGGAACTACTATTGTTGTGGCGACTCCTTATTTAGATGAAGCGGAAAGATGTAGTCGCATTGCTTTAATGTATCAGGGGGAAATTCATCAAGTTGGAACGTTAAATGAGTTACGGGAAAGTTTGGGTTTACAACGTTTGGAAGTTCGCACTAATGATTTACAAATGGGGGAGAAAGTTTTGGTTAAGGCGATCGCCAATTCCCAAAACATTGCTGATGTACAAACATTTGGCGACAGATTAGATGTTTTAGTCAAAAATGCTGTCAAAGGTAAATCGCAGGTTGAGGAAATTTTTCAGCATCATAATTTAGCAATTAACTCGATTGAAAGTGCAGAAGCGACGCTAGAAAATGTTTTTGTAACTCGCTTGCGTCAAGAAGGTTCCGATCCTCCCTTTGTCCCTTTTCCTAAATCGAAAGTTTCTCGTTCTCAGTCAGATATTGCGATCGGTGCTTACAATTTACAAAAGATTTTCGGTAATTTTGCAGCAGTTAAAGGCGTAAGTTTGGAAATTACTTATGGGGAAATTTATGGGTTGTTAGGTGCAAATGGTGCGGGGAAAACGACGACTATTAAAATGCTTTGCGGTTTGTTGGAAGCTAGTAACGGGGAAATTTATTTAGGCGGACAAACTAGTAATTTACGCAGTAAAGACTTGCGCCGACGTATTGGTTATATGAGTCAGAAGTTTACGCTTTATGATGACTTATCGATCTTACAAAATTTGCAATTTTATTGCGGGGTTTATGGCGTACCAAGGCGATCGCGCAAAGAGAAAATCGACTGGGTTTTAAAAACCTGTGGTTTAGCGGGACAAGAAAATTTGATTACCGGACAATTACCTGGAGGATGGAAGCAAAGAGTTGCTTTTGGCGCTTCGGTAATGCACGAACCAGATATATTATTTTTGGATGAACCTACTTCTGGTGTCGATCCTTTAGCAAGGCGACAATTTTGGCGATTTATTAATGAATTTGCGCGTCAAGGAACCGCAATTTTAGTTACAACTCACTATTTGGAAGAAGCAGAACAATGTAATAGAATGGGTTTTATGGTAGCAGGTGAAGTGGTAATTCAAGGTTCGCCAAGCGAAATTAAAGCAGAACAACCGGGAGAATTAATTGAGTTAGTTACTAACAGCACTCAAGCTGCTTCTGATTTACTAAAAACTGAATGGGAATCTTGGCGAGTTTCGATTTTTGGCGATCGCCTCCACATCGTTCTAGATCATCCAAAAACCGAACTCCCCGAAATCCGTTCCTTTTTACAAAATTCTGAAATAAATGTGAAATCTGTACGAACTATTCCCTTTTCTTTAGAAGATGCTTTTATTGGAACAGTACAACGCGCACAACAGAAGGTTTAGTTTATGAAAATCACTTTTAAAACTGCTACGAATAGCGATCGCGATTTACTCTTAACCTTAACCAAAGAGTTTTATCAAATCGAACATTTAACATATAACGTGGAGGTGCTAAACAAATGCTTTGATGAAATCTTTACTAACGAAAATTTAGCAACAATTTGGATAATTTGTGCCGATCGAGAACCAGCAGGTTATTTAGTGCTAACTTTTGGTTATAGCTTAGAATTTCATGGAAGAGATGCTTTAATTGATGAGTTTTATATTCGGGAAACTTATCGCAGTCAAGGAATTGGTAAACAAACATTAGAATTTGTCAAAACAACTTGTCAAACTTTAGGGATTAAAGCTGTACATTTGGTAGTAGATCATCAAAATCATCGCGCAAAAACTATTTACCAAAAAGCAGGTTTTACCGAGCATGAACGCTATATCATGACTAATTGGATCGATCCAGAAAAATGAAAAGAATCATCTCCCAATGTATTAAAGAGTTAGCACAGTTTCGGCGCGATCGCTTAACTCTTGCTTTAGCGATTTTACTACCAATAGCTACACTATTTATCTATGGTTATGCGATTCGTTTAGAAACCAAAGATATTCCCATAGTTATTCAAGATTTGAGCATGACTCCTTTAAGTCGCAGCTATGTAGAACAGCTATTTGCTACTAACAAATTTGCACCTACACCAGGGATAGGGAAAGATGATGTTGCTGGTGCGATCGATCGCGGAATCGCCAAAGCAGCAATTATTATTCCCCCTGACTTTGACAGAGAAATTAAAGCTAATAAACCTAGCACAATTCAAGTTTTAATTGATGGTACAGATGCCAATAATGCCAGAGTAATTCAAAATAGTATTAAAGCAACAACCCAAGCATTTTTAAGAAGTTCTCATTTCCCACAAAGTAATAATAATATTGTAACCCGAACTCGTCTTTGGTTCAATCCCGGAAGGAAAGAATCACTTTACATTGTACCGGGAGTTTTTGGCGTAATTTTGTGGATTTTTCCTTCTTTGTTAGCTGCGATCGCAATGGTAAGAGAAAAAGAAAAAGGCACAATTTTACAAGTTTATGCTTCCAGTTTAACTGCTGCTGAACTATTACTTGGTAAATTACTAGCTTACTTTTTAGTAGGTGTTGCTCAAGCAGTATTTGTCATTATTTTAGGTGCGATTTTATTTCAAATTCACCTAGTTGTAGAACCAACTTCTTTCTTAGTTGGAACACTGATTTTTTTAATGACTAGCGTCATGTTTGGATTAATGATTGGTACGAGAGCAAACAATCAAAATTCCGCAGTTCAAGGAGTTGCTTTCGCTGGATTTACTACAGCATTATTACTTTCCGGTTTTATCTATCCCTTAAGCAATATTCCCTTTCCTTTATCGTTAATTTCTAATGTGATTCCCGCCAGATATTACATTGAATTAAGTCGAGATGCTTTTGTTCGAGGTTCAGGTTGGTTAGGTATTTGGTATGTACCAATAGTTCTATTTTTAATATTTCTCTTTTTATTTAATGTCGCTAGACGTAACTTAAGCAGAATGCAATTACCAGATTAACCATTTTTGCTCGCAAAAAACCCGGTTTCTGCGTCAACTTGATCATCTAAACCCAAAATTTTCGGAGAAACCGGGTTTTTAATCCTGTCATTGGAGATATAAAATATGAATTTCATTACTTACTTGTTAGAAACTCCCTTAATCGCTTTAATTATTAAAGAGATTAACCAAATCTTACGCAATAAACAATTAATGTTTTTGCTCTTATTTCCACCAACAGTTCAGCTTTTAGTTTTTGGCTTTTCTCTTAACCCAGATGTGCAACATCTAAAAATCGGAATTATTGATTATGCTAACACTTATCAAAGTCGAGAATTAATTGCAGCTTTTACGGAAAATGAGCTTTTTCAACCAAAAATATATACTTACAGTCAATCAGAATTAAGTCAAGAAGTAAGAATTGGTAAAATTACTGCTGGGTTAGTAATTCCGCCTGAATTCGATCGCAATTTATCCCAAAACAAACCCGCAGAAATCCAAGTTTTAATTGATGGCGTTGACGCAAACACCGCCGGAATTGCCAATGGATACATTAATCAAATTGTCAATCAATATAGTCGCAGTTTGAATGACAACAAATCACCGCCATTAGTGCAAGTTCAAAGCGTTTTCCTCTATAATCCTGGTTTACTTAGTACTTGGTTTATTGTCCCTGGAGTCATGGGATTAGTGTTAAATTTAACTAGCACTTTGGTTTCTGCAACCACAGTAGTTAAAGAGAAAGATTCCGGGACTTTAGAACAATTATTAATGACTCCCGCCGATGCTTGGGAAATTTTATTAGCCAAAATTGTGCCGCTTTTTGTGTTGTTAATGGGAGATGTTTTATTAGCTTTAACTATTGCCAGATTTATGTTTAAAGTGCCATTTAGAGGTAGTGTAATTCTGTTTTTTACCTTTGCTGGACTTTATGTGTTTGTGGGAATTGGGATTGGGATAATGTTGGCAACTTTAGCACGCAGTCAGCAACAGGTAATTTTAATATCTTTCTTTATTAATTTACCAGTAATTCAGCTTTCAGGAGCGATCGCACCCATTGAAAGTATGCCAACCATCTTTCAATATCTTTCCTGGTTCAATCCTTTACGCCATTTTGTCACCATTACCAGAGGTTTATTACTTAAAGGCGTAGGAATTGAAGTACTTTGGCCCAACGTATTAATGTTAGCAATTTTCGCCGTAGTTCTACTAACAATTAGTATTAATCGCTTTCGTTCTCAGTTAAGTTAACTTTTAAATTCCCATATTTTTCTTCATTTCATTTAACTCTTGTTGAGCTTCCCAACGGCTAAATTCCGCTTCTAAAGAATCCATCCCACCAGTAGATTTAAAAGTACTACCTTGACTCCAACCTACATTTTGTGTTCCCGCTTTTGCACTAGCACGCGCCGCTTCTGCCTGCGATGCTTTAGCACGTACTTCCTGTCTCCTTACCTGAATTTGTTGATACAATTCCTGAGTTTTACTAATCCGTTCTTTCACACCTTTCATGTGTCCCCAAAGCTGATTTCCTTGGCGCAACAAAGCAGCTTCATGTTCCTGTGCAGGTTGGACTAAATCGATTCTATTTGCCGCTTTTGCCTTGTCAATCCGAATATGCCAACGTTGGACTTCTTGTGCCGTCTTAAAAATATCTTCTTCGACCTTTTTTTCCTGCAATTTCAAGTCAGCAATTAACCGTCTTGTATCTTCTTCTTGTTCCCGCAATTGTTCTTCTAAAGCTTGTAACTCCAAATGCGGATTATTGCGAAG
>JBAVZX010000487.1:0-1607 GCA_049589015.1 Phormidium sp.
CTCCCAACACCACCGAAAAAGTATGGCGTTCAAAATTTTTCACATGGAATGGTTTCGTTAATACTTTTTGCGATCGCACCTTCGGCAAATTATACAACTCTCTAGCGATCGTCAAATAAAACCCCTCTTCCCGATGAAACAGCGGACTCGACAAATTAAAATAAGCCACCACATAACGTTGCGGATTTTGTACCCTTTGTTCATAAGTCTGAAAAAAGTGATACAACAGCGAAGACCTACCAATTCGACCTTTTCCCACCACATTAACACTAACAGGCGGCGAACCAATCATCCTTGCCGTAATCCCATCCAGTTCCGCTTTACGTCCGACAAAAAACCTGGGATCAGAAATCATTGATCCTGCTAAAAATGGATTAAAAGGCGATCCAGATGTCATCAGAAAAATGGGTAGAAACCCCGTCCTTCTGGGACGGCTTTACATTAACTAAATTGCTCCCTTGCGGGGTGGAGGGGTATGGTTGCCCCTCCGGTGAGGTATGGTTGCCTCAAGTCCCTTGCGGGTAAAGTTAGCTTCGCCAATGTTTTCTGAGCTTGTTAGGCTTGTAACACTGTTCCAGTGACCTTAGAACTGTTTAATTACAAGCGACAGAGCGAGGGACTAGCTACGCATCCCAAGGTGTCGTGACTCAAAAAACGTAGTCGAGTTTTGACTTAGGCTGGTCAGAATGGCTTGCTTTGAGTTCTCTTACAAGCCTCATGCCTAAAGGCATGAGGTTCCTGACATTATCTCTAGTGTGGAAGACCGCAGCAGTACAAAAACAGAAACTTACCAACCAACTAGCATTACACTACTTCAATAATTTTGTCAGCACTTCTGCTAAAAATTCATAATCTTCAGTTTTGTTATAAATCTGCGCCGAAACTCTTAACAACTGTTTAGGATACGCAGGCCAATAAATCACTGGTACCTCAATTCTAAACCTTTCCCACAAAACTTCTTGGATTGCTGGTATAGTTCTCGTCTTCTCAAACTCACCACAATCATCCGGTAAACATACCACCGCCAACGCCCCAATCATTTCCACTGGACAAGGCGGCGCAACATCCAAAACCTCACAAAGCAACTCCCTAGCTTCCAACACCATAGCCCGATTTCTCGCCCTTAACTCCGACCATCCACCAGGTAACAAAGAACCCATAAACTTAATCGCTTCTGCTACACACAAAAAAGCACTTGGGTCATCTGTTCCCATCCAATCAAACTCTATCTGAAATCGTGACCTATCAGTACGTGGAGAATTAGCCCCGTGACTAATAGTCATTGGACGAATTAAAAACTGTTGATCTCGCCTCACATACAGAAAAGCCGCACCTTTAGGCGCACATAACCACTTATGACAATTACCCGTGTAAAAAGTTGCCCCAATTTCTCGCAAATTTAAACTTACCATTCCCGGCGCATGAGCACCATCCACCAAGGTATCAATACCCCTATCGCTTAACTCTTTAACTAACTGCTGAAGCGGAAAAATTAAACCCGTCTGACTTGTAATATGATCTAAAAGTGCCAGCTTTGTCTGAGGTGAAACACACTTGATCACCGCCTCAATTACCTGTTCTGGTGCATCAATGGGAAAAGGTACTTC
>JBAVZX010000488.1:0-6201 GCA_049589015.1 Phormidium sp.
GTAATTATTGGTGATTTAGTCAAGTTTTTGTTGGATGAGTGCGATCGCAATTGGCAATCTTTAGGCTCAACAACCTCCAAACGAGAAGATATGCTAGCAGGTATTGAACCAGACGACTGTTTTTATATTCAAAACTATCCTCAAATAATTGGCAAAACTTCCATAGATTTAACAGTTGATCCTCCCCCAGATTTAGCAATAGAAATAAATGTTACTTCCAAAACCCAAATTAGCGCATATCAAGCCTTGGGAGTACCAGAAATCTGGCAATATGAAACCGGAAAAATCCACATTTACCTACTACAATGGGGGAAATATGTGGAGTTTTCCAACAGTCCCATCTTTCCTAAATTCCCCATCATTGAGGAGATTTCCCGCTTTCTAGAAATAAGTCAGACAATCGGAACAAGTCGCGCACTGAGAGAGTTTCGCCTGTGGGTGAGAGAAAACAAAAGTCTTATTAAATAAGATTTAATAGCAGGAATGGTGCGTTATTATTCAGTCCGCGTAGGCGGACTTTGTTTGTGTAGTAGCGATTTCAATCGCCATAAGATATAGGGGGTAGCTAACTAGGATTTGGTATTAATAACGCACCCAAGTTTATGTTAATTTTTCCACCTGACTTCTAATCAATTTTTGCACGCTTACTAAGGCTTTGTTTAATTCATAATTTTTCCTTTCGGGATGTTGCAAATAAGCTTGTTGTTCTTCTTCAATCATCACTAAATCCTGAAGCACTAAGTTATTAAGTAAACCTTTAGCTGCATTAAAGGAAATGTTTTTCACAAAGCGGCGAAACCCCACAGGTAATATGTGTAATTTGTCAAAGGCATTTAAGGAAGTGAAATGGATTAAATAAGCGCGAGTTGTTGTTTCATTTACTGGACAAAATAAACAACAGATTTTAAAATCCTCCCCTAATGTTGCTACCCAATGGGGATAAATATAACTCACGTCTAAAGGTTCAGGATGCAATTGTCGTAAAGCGGGAATAAATAACTGTAAAACTGCCCATTCTCTGTTGATTCGGTAATAGCTTTGGGCTTGATAATGAGCATGAACTTTGTTATCATCTTCATCAATATGTTGTAACACTGGATTTGCCCAAGCTTGTAAATCTTGATGCAAATGTCCGTGATACATATCCATTAGGTTTTCAATTAAAAATGAATAGTGACATGGACAATCAAAACCTGTATAACTGACAATATAATTAAGATGATCCCATTCTGGTAATGCTAAAGGTGACACTAAATTTGATAAGGTTTCATCCCCTGGAAATACCCAGATAAATCCATCTTTTTCGATGACTGGATAGTGACGAATTTTACAAGTTGGTAATTTTTGATTCGCTGCTAAATAGGGAACTTCAGCGCATTCACCAGCCGCATTAAATCGCCAACCGTGATAAGCACATTCTAATTGATCATTGATAAGTTTTCCGTGACTTAGTTTAACTTGGCGATGGGGACATCTGTCTTCTAATGCTTGTATTTTACCTGTGTTATCTCGGTAAATTACTATTGGTTGATTCCAGAGAGTAACGCCTAAAGGTTGGTTTTTTAATTCGCTAATTTGGGCGACGACATACCAATGATTTAGATTAATTCCTAACTTCCGAATGTCGCGGGAATTGTTGATTGAAGAGAGGGAAGTCATAAGTTTAGAAACCTGATTGAGAAGTAAGATGTGAACCGCAGATGAACGCAGATGAACGCAGATAAGTTTTGGTTTACTGCGTTCATTTGAGGGGAATTTTAAATTTTTAGTACCCCTTCGGGGTTGACTGTAAATAAGGTGCGTTTTTGCAATCCTTGGCGGTGCAAAATTTCGTTTGCTGCTAGTAATCCGCTACTAATTGCTCTTTCCATTAAACCACAAGGGAAGGGCATTTTTACCCAATCTCCGGCGAATAAAAGGTTGGGAATTTCGGTAGTTGTTTGGGGGCGTTCTGCATAACTATTCGGCGGATAACCGGAGAAGTTCTTTTGATTGACTAGTTCTCGATGCAGAATGTTTGCTTGCTGAAGTTCGGGAACTATTTCATATAGTTCTTGTTCAAAGGTTGTGAGTAGTGTTTCTTGGGTGGGAAACTCTTTTTCTTTGTAGCAATATGCGTGTAATTCGACTACGCTTCCTCCGGTTTTGTTTGCCCATTCAATAAATTGGTCTTGTATGCGATGATAGAGGGTGATACTATCAGTTAGGCGATAACCGGATAGGGAGGTAAACCAACTTTGTTCCCACTGAAAATCGCGATCGAACCAAAAACGACAAACCGCAAAGGGATCTGCTACTGGTAGTTTTTCAATTTGGGTTTTTACTTTCTCGTTAACTTCGCCGTTGATGCGGGTAAATAGTTGGCGTACTCCGGGAACGTCGGTAGCGAAAACGTAGTAATCTGTTTGAATTGTGTTGGTTGTTGTGGTTAAGTTGGGGTTGTTTGTGGTGGCGATTAGTTGGAGTTGATTGGATTGGCGATCGATCACTTTATACTTTGCCAAATCTCTCTGAGCAGGGCCTTTAATCACTTTACCATTTTTGTCAAAAGCGGCACCGTGACAAGGGCAATGAAATTCACCATTTGCCTGTTTTTGTACAGTACAACCTTGATGAGTACAAGTTAAAGAAATAGCTTCATTGCTATTAATTTTTACGGCAAAAACTTCATCGCTTGCACCAAAATATTCTACTTGGTTATCAGCAATGTATTGATTGCGACTTACCCAGAAAGGCACATCGTTACTATTGTTACCTTGATAATAAGTTAAGGAATCAATTTGACCTTGAGATGCACTAATTTCTTTAACTGTTGCATCAGTGACAATTTTTCCGCCTTTACCTTGAATTGCTTGAGCAATTGGTTGAACTAAACTGGTTCCCATATCTTGTTTAGTACCATTAAAAGCTAACCCTTCCGGGTTGCCAAAAAAGTAAAAATGGAAGAATTGCATTAACTCGCCAACACTCATTTGATCGGGAGCATTTAAACTGGATTTAGCAAAGGGAAGAAAGTATAAATCATATAATCCTTGGGGAAATTCTTGGGCTACCCATTCCGCAACTGAGATATTATCAAGGCGTTGAAATGTTCTTTCAGTTTGAAATCCAGTAATAGCGCGGAAAACTTGCCAATGTTCCCATTTTGTTAGGTTAATTCCCCAGCGTAAACGGTTATGAGAAGAAAAGGCTAAATCTACAATATTCCAGGGGAAAGCAGAATGACTGGGGCGAAATACTTCTGGTTTGTACTTGGGATCTCGATAAACAACTGAGTAAAATTTCAAATCCAGAAAATTATCGGTAATTTCCAGTTCTTTGACTAAACTTTTCAGGTTATAATATTGAGGGAAAAAACCGTGAAACCCATGTTCCATCATGAAAGTTTCATTGCCAACTTGAATAGGCCAACTGGCAATTTTTCCGCCTAATTGCGGCGATTTTTCTAATAGCGTAACTTGAAAACCTCGTTGGCTTAATTCATAAGCACAAGCTAATCCAGCTAAACCTCCACCTACTACGGTGACGCTAATTTGTTTATTTGCCCACCTGGGTAAATCGAGGGTTTCCTGTTGAAAAACGGTTGGTTGTGGCTTAGAAAAACGGGAATACCCCACTACACCACCAACTGCACCGACACCGAACATTTTTATGAAAGTACGTCGCGAAATTGTCGGTAATTGGGCGTATCTTGATAATTGATTCATGAACTACTCTGCTAACTCCTCACAAAATGATGAAATATTGGCAAGAAACGCTGGCTGTGGCTCAGCGAATTTTAATTGAAATAGTGCGACGGCGACGTAGCCTGATTTTTTGGAGTGTTTTTCCCATTGCGGTGCTTTTACTCAACGGATTTATTTTTGCAGAACGCGCTCAACAGTCAATGGCTGTGGCTTTTGAAAATGCTGCACCGACGACTTTGGTAGGCGCAGCGCTGTTTTTTAGCTGCTTGGGTGGTACTGTCGCCACGGTGGTAGCGGAACGAGAGCAGCAAACGCTCAAGCGCTTGTTTATTTCTCCTTTGAGTGGTACTTCTTATTTTTTGGGCATTTTCGTCGCTCACTCTTGCATAGGTGTTGGTCAGAGTTTGTTGGTCTATGGGGTCGCTTCTTTTTGGGAAGCTAAATTTCACGGCTCTCTCCTTTTGGGAGTAGTAATTATTTTACTAAGTATTATCTCGTATGTTGGTGTTGGATTTATTCTCGGTACACAATTAGCGCGTCGGACTGAGGATATTAATACTTTAGTAGCGACTTTTGGTGTGCCTTTATTAATTTTAGGAGGTGCATTTATTCCGAGTTTTGTCTTTCCGAAATTTCTGCTAGACTTGGCTAGATTTAACCCGATTTATCACATGACTGAAGCACTACTTGGGGTGTCTGCTAATGGCAATAAGTTAACAGATATTGCTTTCCATTTTTGGGTTTTATTGGGGTTTGCTATTTTGATGATAGTAACAGGTTGGTTATCTTATCGGCGGATGTTGCGTGTAGAGCGAAGGTTATGAGTTAGTATAGACTTGTTGCAAAAATCCCAAATCTCAGATTTTCAACCGCAGATGAAAGCAGATAAACGCAGATAAACGCAGATGAATTTATTGAGATTTTTTGACTTTTGCCAGATGTCTATTAATTAAGATACCTCTCACAATTCAAATAAGACCGCTAGAGTTTATCAGGGAAAATAATGCTGTTAATTGAAAATATCAATAAATCATACGGCAAGCGTCACGTTCTCCAAGATTTGAATTTGCAAATTAACCCAGGAGAAATTTACGGTTTACTGGGGCCAAATGGAGCAGGTAAAACGACGACGATTAATATTATATGTAATTTGCTCAAAGCCGATAGTGGCAAGATTCAAATTAACAATCAGGCTGTTTCGGAAAAAACTAAATCAATCATTGGTGTAGCACCTCAAGATAATTTACTTTATCAAGCGTTGAGTTGTGAAGAGAACCTGAATTTTTTTGCTCAAATTTATGGTTTGGGACGAAAAGTTCGCCAGTTACAAGTTGAAAAATATTTAGCATCTGTGAATTTGAGCGATCGCGCAACCAGTCCCGTAGAAACTCTCAGCGGCGGCATGAAACGGCGCTTAAATATTGCTGTGGCTTTGGTACATCAGCCGAAGTTACTAATTTTAGATGAACCGACGACTGGTTTAGATATTGAAGCGCGTTATGAAATTTGGGAATTAATTCGTAATTTGAAAAATCAGGGGATTACTATTTTATTAACTACGCATTTGCTCGATGAAGCTGAACGTATTTGTCAAAAAATAGGCATTCTGAAAAATGGGCGAATTTTGGCAGAAGGAACTTTGTCAGAATTGCAAAAGTTAATTCCAGCGGCGGAAATAGTCACCATAGAAACCCAAGCAGAGGAAAAAGCGATCGCTCGCGCCCTAAAATTAGGTTTTACTCATCGACGCTATGGCAATAAACTCGCTTTTTGGCTACCCAAAACTTTAGAATTAAAAGAAATAATCGCCGCTTTTGATGGCATTTGCCTCGCCTCAATTTCCCGGCAACCTATCAGCTTAGAACATATCTATCTAGAAGTGACAAAACAGGACTAAGTGCTAATTAAAAATACTTTAACTTCTCTCCCGTCTTTCTCTGTGTCCTCTGCGCCTCTGCGGTTTTAATAATTTATATCGTGTGTAACCAGAGGATTTCCGAAAAGCGATCGCCTAATTAAAGTAAAAATCTTGAGCATGATTATTGCTAGTGTTTGTCCCATCTTCATTTTCTAAATCAGATTCACAAAGATTGGTAATCTCAACATTTGTTAAACTTTTGAAATCAATGTTTCGATTAGCCATTGTCTTAGCAATTTCCATTAAATTAGCACCTTGTTGGCGATGAATAGCAATATCATCAGATTGGCCTTGTAATAGTTCACCGTATTTTGTATCAAAATCGCGCAATGCTAATTCATATTGCAACTTCAAGGCTTTCTCAATTTGCGCTTTATTAGTCTCGCAAGGAACTTTAAACCGAATCACAAAAGCATCATCTAATCTTTTTTCAATTGCTTGGATAGATATTTCATAACCTGCCATTTCAGCATGAAAATTTTCCCAAGCAATAGAGAAAGCTTGCCACTCAATACCATGCAAAAAAATTAAATCAACAGTCGCAAAAACTTTGTGAAATAACTTACTAAATTCTCCTGGCATGAACTCTCCCATAAC
>JBAVZX010000489.1:0-5604 GCA_049589015.1 Phormidium sp.
AAGCTGAAAATATAGCTTTGGTAGGTTAAAAGATATGTTAATGCCAAAAAGATTGTTAGTTGCTCTTGCCTTTGCAGGTGTTGGCGCAGCAACCTTAGCCACTACCCAGGTAACAAATGCTGGTTCACCCTCACCCAATAATCAAACAAATTCTTCAGTTCCCGCCGCAGGTTGTCCCGGAATGGGCGGCGGAATGGGAATGGGAATGATGCACTCGATGAGAGTGGAAAATGAAGCTGATTTTCTCACCCAAATGATTCCCCATCATGAAGAAGCGATCGCCACTGCTAAACTATTAAAAGCGGGGACAAATCGCCCCGAAATGAAAAAATTTGCTGATGATATTATTCGAGTGCAAAGTGCAGAAATTCAGCAAATGCAACAATGGTTAAAACAGTGGTATCCGAATCAAAATACCAAAGTAACATATCATGCAATGATGCGAGATTTAAATAACCTCAAAGGTGATGATTTAGATCGAGCATTTTTAGAAGATATGCGATTCCATCATAAGGGCGCAGTCATGATGTCTCATCAGCTATTAGGAAATAATTTAGCTAAACATAATGAAGTGAGTAAGTTAGCTGAACAAATTAGTATTAGTCAACGGCAAGAAATTCATCAAATGCAAGCTTGGCTAAGAACTTGGTTTAATGCTGGTGGGATGGGCATGATGGGTGGCAGAAATCAGCGTTTTGGTGGGCGTTGGATGTAATATTAAATTCTGAAAATCTCAAAAAGGAGTAAATTAAAGATGGAATTAAAAGTGCCTAGCATGGCTTGTTCTGCTTGTAGCGATACTATTACCAAAGCGATTAAAACAGTCGATCCTAACGCTGTGGTACAAGCTGATCCTAAAACTAAGTTAGTGAATGTAGAAACGGAAAAACCGGAGACGGAAATTCGGAAAGCGATCGCCTCTGCTGGCTATCCTGTCACCTAAAAACTAAATTTATTACAACAAAAAAGAGGTTAGCAATAACCTCTTTCTTATTTCTTAAGTTCGTAGTAGCGACTTTAGTCGTACATTCCTCGCATAAAAGGACTAAAGTCCTGACAACGTACCTTTTTTTAATGACCAATCATCCAAGGTCTACCATGATCGTGATGATGATTATGATTGTGTTTATGGGTATGAGAATGTTTAACTTCTGAACGATTAACTATCCGAGGTTCTGCACTTTGCTCAATCCGACTTCTTAACGGTTGAGGTGTCATAATTAAGCCAGCTACAGAATAAATTCTTTTAGCTTCCGCTTGGCAAGTTGGGCAAAACATTGGCTTACTAGTTTCGCTCATACTGCGGAATTTTTCAAAGGTTCCGCAACTTTGGCAATCAAATTCGTAAAGAGGCATAGTTAATTTTAAAGTGAGGATGGTTAGGGTAGAAATAGATTTCTTGCAAAGTTCACAAATCTGGCTTTTTTACCACAGATATCCACAGATAAACACAGATGAACACAGATAGTAAAAATGCTTGGGATGGGCGGGTTTTGACTTTTATATTATTCCTGAGTATTCCAATTTTGGGCTAAACCCGCCCCTACCTATTTGTATTAATGTAATTTATGTTGGTAAGACATTCTTTTCAAAAATTGCTGTGGGAACTGCGAGGGTACAACAAGCATTAGGAATGTCTACAATGCCACTAATTCGACCTTCTACTGGTGCAGAACCTAACAGCAGGTAAATTTGCTCTCCAGTGTAGCCGAATTTCTTGAAATATTCGATCGCATTCAAACAAGCACGCCGATAAGCAACATGAGCATCTAAATAATATTGTTGCCCAGTAAATTCATCAACGGAAATCCCTTCAAATATCAGATATTCAGAATAGCGAGGTTCCACAGGACCCGGTTTAAAAATCGGATTAGTTAACCCATATTTTGCCACGCCACCTTTAATAATATCGACGTGCAAATCAAGGTATCCTGCCATTTCAATCGCACCACAAAAAGAAATTTCTCCATCACCTTGGGAAAAGTGAATATCTCCCATTGAAAGTTTTGCACCTTCTACATAAACTGGGAAATAAATTCTCGAACCTTTGGACAAGTTTTTAATATCACAATTTCCCCCATGTTCGCGAGGCGGAACAGTTCTCGCTGCTTCTTTAGCAACTCTGTCGTATTCTGCACCTTTTAATGAGCCAAGAATTGCATTTTGCGGGTTAGGTAATGCCGCTAAAGGTGGTACGCGATCGGGATTAGTTGCTACTAAGTCTGCTTCCCGTTTATTCCAAGTAGCAAGTAAGTCATGAGAAGGCGCACAACCGATTAATCCAGGGTGAGGAATTCCAGCAAATTTGACATTAGGAATATGACGAGATTTAGTGTAAATTCCCTGAATATCCCAAATCGCTTTTTGAGCAACTGGAAAATGTTCTGTCAGGAAACCACCGCCATTTTCCCTAGCAAAAATTCCCGTAAAACCCCATTCATATTCTGATAATGTTCCCACATCTAAAATGTCAACAATCAGAATATCTCCCGGTTCAGCACCGTTAACATGAATTGGGCCACTTAATACATGAACTACCGTTAAATCAACATCTTTGACATCGTTGGGATTGTCATTATTGCCAATCTGTCCATCTGTCCAATCTTTACATTCAATGCGAAATACAGCCCCAGGATTAACAGAAACTATTGCCGGAATATCAGGATGCCAACGATTATGTCCGACTAATGCTTGTTCGGTAAATGGCTTGTTCAAGTCTACTTTGAAGAGAACTTCAGGCATAGTATTCCCCTGATTACTTAAACTTTTTTATTGCTATTTGTCCCGCAGATTGGCTGATTAATTTTGCCTTTTAGCTGCCCTTAAGTTAAAGATAACTATACTCAACATACTGTATCTTTAAATACAAACAACTATGAGAATATGTAACTATTAATTGCGTTTTTAGTAAAGTGTTGTATGCTAATATTTAGATTGTTGAACAAACGTTTAAATTTAATACTTTAGATTCTAAAATTGCCCACTAGCCTTTGAGCATGGCTATTAATTGTTAATTACCATTTGACAATTCAGGAAAAAATTGAGAATCACGAACAAACTGAAGACCGAATTTGTTTATTAAGTCGCGTATATCAACGTTTTGAGCTTGGATTGTTTGCACCATATTCAATATCTCCGTTTTTGTGGTTAAATAAACTTAGTTGCATTATAACTTACACTTGTTTTATGTTAACATTTAAATCCTTGAATAAAATTCTCAATCCTGATTAATATAAAGTGAACAATAACACTACTGAGAAAATAGCTAGTTCTTTATCTTCTGAGTGGCAGGGAAAAGTTGATTTAATTTATGCCGATCGCCAAAACACCACTCAACTAATTCACAATTTAGCGATCGCACCTCTAAAAGTACAAAGACCTTTCTATCCAGAAGGTACAGATTTTTGTCATAGCGTAATTCTGCACACTGCGGGGGGAATGGTGGGAGGCGATCAGCTTTTATTTGATATCCAATTACAACCAAATGCCAAAGCTTTAATAACCACTGCTGCTGCTAGTAAAATTTATCGCAGTAACGGCTTAGAAGCAAAACAAAATATTCAAATTAAAGTAGATTATGGCGCTTATTTAGAATGGCTACCCCAAGAAAGTATTATTTTTAATGGGGCAAATTATCGGCAAGATTTGCGTGTAGAATTAGCCCCGAAAGCTACTTGGTTAGGTTGGGAAATTACCCGCTTTGGACGTAGCGCCAGAGGTGAGAAATTCTTAACCGGAGAATGGCGCAGTTACACCGAAGTTTGGCGAGAAGGAAAACCTTTATGGATCGATAGACAATGGCTACCAGCAGGCGAAGAAATTATTAATAGTCCTCACGGTTTAGCCGGACAACCAATAGTTGCTACTTTAGTTTGGGTAGGTGAAAAAGTCTCACCAGAAATAGTAGAAAAAGCGCGAGAACTTTGGCAAAATCAACCTAGTTTTTCTAGTAGAGGAGAAGCAGGAGTTACCCAAATAACTGAGGGTTTATTATGTCGATATCGAGGCGCTTCCAGTGCAGAAGTGAAACATTGGTTTAAAGAAGTTTGGAATTTGTTACGGTTGTGTTTTTGCGATCGCCCCAGTTGTCCCCCAAGAGTTTGGCAGTAAAATAGTACGTTGTTGCGCTTCAGCGCTAGAGTTGGCGCTAAAGCGCAACAACATACCCAATTACTAGTCCTTGTCTGGAAATTTTATGAAAATTAACTGAGAATGGTTGCTGATTCTGATACATTCTAAAAAGTATTGTTCAATAATTGCAACTAAGGTTTACTATGCAACTAACCCCACAAGAAAAAGATAAACTCTTAATTTTTACCGCTGCTTTGTTAGCAGAACGCCGCAAAGAAAGAGGGTTAAAATTAAATTATCCTGAAGCAGTAGCCTACATTACTGCTGCTATTTTAGAAGGTGCTAGAGATGGTCGTACTGTAGCAGAATTAATGAGTTATGGTACAACTATACTCAGTAAAGAAGATGTAATGGAAGGGATAGCAGAAATGGTGCATGAAGTACAAGTAGAAGCAACTTTTCCTGATGGAACAAAATTAGTGACTGTGCATAATCCAATTCGATAAATGCTATTAATAAATTCGTCAACGCATGGATTACCGGAATAATAGTTATTAACGCAAGGAGAAAAAGATGATTCCCGGAGAAATAATCACACCAGAGGGTGAAATTGAACTAAATGCAGGTCGTTCTACGCGAATAATTTTAGTAGCAAATAGAGGCGATCGGCCCATCCAAATTGGTTCTCATTTCCATTTTTATGAAGTCAATGAATTTCTGGAATTTGACAAAGAACAAACTAAAGGTATGCGCCTTGATATTCCTGCGGGTACAGCAGTACGCTTTGAACCTGGAGACGAAAAAGAAGTGGTGTTAGTACCCTTTGTCGGAAGTCGGGAAGTGTACGGTTTTAATGGCAAAATTAATGGGATTCTACCAACAACATAAAACTACCAAATTAGAGAATTTTTATGTTTTTAGAAGATCGACAACGCTGCAATATTAACTAGTGGTATAATCCTGAAATTATCATCAATCCTGAATCAAAGGTAATTAGGATAAAAAATGAGTAATAACCTGCGAAATTTACTAATTGGCGCTGGTGTGGCTGCTGTTGGTGGTATTGGCACTAAACTAGCAGTAGATTATTTTCACAACCGTGGTCAAGAAGAACCCGCCCCAGAAGGAAATGAAGATGTAAAACCCTCTTCTGCACAAGAAGTTGCTTACGCTACGGTAGAACCTGGATCGGTTCAAGGTTTCTTAGATGCTAGTTTTGGTAAAGCTGGTCGTTACGTTCCCACTCGCCCAGCAAAAGTTTTTGAGTATCAAGACCAACAATACATGGTAATTTGGGCTTACGATAACGAGAAGCAAAAAAATCAATTGTTAGCTTTTAAATACACTGATGCGGGTCGAAAAATGGTTGCCAGTGTGGGATATACTGCTAATGCTACTGACTACAATATTACCTTGGATGGCACGAATTTAGCGATCAAAGTTAACGGCAAACAAATCACATCAGGTCAAGGTCAAACCGATGGAACCGATGAAGTTGATTTAGTTCCTGTAGGTTAATTACTAGAAGGTACG
>JBAVZX010000490.1:0-3619 GCA_049589015.1 Phormidium sp.
GGGGGGCAGGGGGAAACTTAAAACTTTTTTGTGGTTTTTAGCATTAGTCTGAATAGTAAAAACTAAGTGAAGAAAAATATAACGAATTCAATTATGGGGGATCATTTTGCCAAATAGAGGTG
This sequence comes from Phormidium sp., assembly GCA_049589015.1. Classification (GTDB taxonomy): domain Bacteria; phylum Cyanobacteriota; class Cyanobacteriia; order Cyanobacteriales; family Aerosakkonemataceae; genus Floridanema. The sequence continues at coordinate 123 of JBAVZX010000490.1, forward strand.
AAAGAATTATGAGTGACGACAAGAAAAGATTGTTGATTGTTGGTGGTGTGGCTGGTGGTGCTTCTTGTGCGGCTAGGGCGCGTCGCCTGTCGGAAAGTGCGGAAATTATTATTTTTGAACGAGGGCTGTTTGTCTCTTTTGCTAATTGCGGATTACCTTATTATGTGGGTGATGTAATTACTGATGAGAAAAAGTTGTTGATTGCTAATGCTAACTTATTTAACCAAAGATTTAATATAGATGTGCGGTTGGAAAATGAAGTGTTATCAATTAATCGCGAAACATCACAAGTTAATGTGAGAAATCGCCAGACTGGAGAGGTTTATCAAGAATATTATGATGCTTTAGTATTAGCTCCGGGGGCTTCACCTATTCGCCCTAATCTTCCGGGAATTGATTTACCTGGGATTTTCGCTTTAAGAACTATACCTGATAGTCGTCGGATTCGGGAATGGATTGATGAACATAAAGTTAAAAAAGCGGTGGTAGTTGGTGGGGGATTTATTGGTTTGGAAATGACCGAAAATTTGGTGCATCGGGGAATTTCTGTGACTTTGTTAGAAGCTCAATCCCAAGTCATGCTACCTTTCGATTTGGAAATGACGACTCCGATTAATGATCGTCTGCTTTCTCATGGGGTAATTTTGCGTTTGGGAGATAGTGTTGTTGGATTTGAATCTCATTTTGAGGGGGGAATTGCTGTTAAAACTAAATCTGGAGAAGTTCATCAGGCAGATTTAGTGATTTTGGGAATTGGGGTGCGTCCAGAATCTAGTTTGGCTAAGGATGCGGGGTTGGAAATTGGGGCTAAAGGTGGAATTAAGGTTAATGAAAAAATGCAGACCAGTGACCCAAAAATTTGGGCGGTGGGAGATGTGGTAGAAGTCCAAGATTTTGTGACTAAGGAATGGTTATTAATTCCTTTGGCTGGGCCTGCGAATCGTCAGGGAAGAGTGGCGGCTGATGTAATTTTTGGTAGGGATAGTACTTTTCGAGGGGTGCAAGGAACTTCGGTTTGTGGGATTTTTGGATTAACTGTTGCTGCTACGGGAGTGAATGAAAAAACTTTGCAAAGGTTGGGTTGGGAATATGGCAAGGTTTATTTACATCCGGGTCATCATGTTGGTTATTATCCTAATGCTAAACCAATTGATATTAAATTGTTATTTTCTCCTGAAGATGGGCGAATTTTGGGGGCGCAAGCTGTGGGTGAAGTTGGGGCAGAAAAGCGGATTGATGTGATTGCAATGGCGCTGCAAATTGGGGGGACGGTGTTTGATTTGGAGGAGGCGGAACTTTGTTATGCGCCACAGTTTGGGGCGGCGAAAGATCCGGTAAATATGGCGGGGATGATTGCGGCAAATGCGTTGCGAGGTGATGCGCCTTTGGTACATTGGCAGGAGTTAAATGAGTTGGATGGTGTGTTGTTAGATGTGCGTGAGGTGGGAGAGTTTGAGGCGGGTCATGTGAAGGGGGCGAAAAATATTCCTTTGTCTGTGTTGCGCGATCGCCTGAGTGAAATTCCTCCCGATCAAACTATTTTTGTATACTGTCAAGTGGGACAACGTGGTTATTATGCCACTCGTGCTTTGCGGTTAAATGGTTTTGATGCGAGTAATCTGAGTGGGGGATTTAAGACTTATCAGGCGGTGAACAATTCAGGTGATTGAGAAAGAAAGCAAGAAAGATTCCCGACTTCTTGAAGAAGTCGGGAATCTTAGTTAAAATTGTCGTCGGGAGAAGATGAAGGTGGCGATCGCTAACAGCAATACAATATAAACTAGTCCATAAAGAAAGTTGAGGAATAAAGTTTGGTTATCAGGTAGTAAAGTCAACCCATAAATTGCTTGATTTTTTAAGTCTAACCGGGACAAATCAGGCAATACTAAGTATATTCCCTGTGTGACCATTTCCAATGTTGGGTTTTTGGCTAATTTGCCTAACTTAACGATATCTGGGCTAAGATGTCCCATTAAATAAACAGCAAAAGTCAATAAAGTAGCTATTAAAGAACTAGTAAATACGCCTAAAAGAATGGCTACCGCAGTGATTAAAGATAATTCTAACCACAAGAAAGAAATTGTTGTCAGAATGCTTAAAAAGGAAAAATTTACTTTAGTAAACAACAGCACTAGGAAATAAATTGCTGACATGGAAATCAACAATACAGCTAAAATTGCTGATAAACCAATATGTTTTCCAATAATGAATTCTGCTGGACTAACTGGTTTAGAGATTAATACTAAAACTGTGCGTTTTTCAATTTCTTTGTTTACTAAACCTGTGCCGATAAAAATCGCTACGATTAAACCAATAATTCCCATAGCTGCTAAACCAAGATCTAAGAGAATTTTGTCTTGTGCGCCAGCAGCAACTTGGGGTAAAAATCCGGCACTTCCGATTAATAAAATTGCAAATATTCCGACTAAATAGAGTACGCGATCGCGAATCACTTCCCGGAATACATGAGAAGCAATTACCAAAATTCTGCCCAGTATACTATCAAATTTGGTTGGTTGATTTTCGTCAATGTTCATAACTTAGGGGAAGTTTTAAGCTGATTTCGTCCGATAATTTGTTTGGTCACAGATTGACATTGAACATTAGCAACTTTTACAGGTTTTGCAGTAGCAAGGGTAGGTTTATTGAGAGAATTTATTGGGTAAAGAGACGGTCTAATTAAACCCGTGCCTACTGTTTTTGCTACCCTAGCATTGTTATTTGTTCTCACTCGCCTTACCTTAGTGTTAGATGGGGTAGGTTGTTGAGTAAGGGTGGGTTTTTCCATTGATCTAACAACACCAACAGAATATCTAGATAAACCAGCCCTTACTTGACAGACCTTTTTTAGTAAATAACCTTGAGGATTGGAACTAGGCCCCTGCCATTCTGCGATCATCGACAAATTATATCCTGTTTTTTGAGCAGCAACTTCTATCCGCAATTTCCAAAGGTCATTTTCTGCAAGTCCAGAAATTTGTTTCTTTGCTTCGGATAGCAGTTCTTCTCGTTGATTGGTATCCTTTAACCAACTTTCTGCTACCACCCAAATTTTACCATCTATTTGTGTTTTTAGCTGTCGTTCCATTGTCTTTAAAATTTTCTCGCCTTCAGTAACTGGAGGGGAAAAAGGTTGAATTTTCACAACAAAATCACTCTGACTTAAATCATCAGCTAAAAGGCTAGGATATTCGGATACCCAATATTGAATAATTAAACTAAAATTTAGCCAACAACTAATAACTAAGTGGAACAAAATCCAGATTAATAGTTTGAGACGTTTTTCGTTGCTTAGGTTTTTCAAGTTCTTGTTTGCTGCAATAAATTCAGGCCAAGCAGCAATTATTGCTGATAATGCAGGCCAAATTATCAAAATAAACGAGGCAAAATCTAGCCACAAAGTAGCCGCAAATAAACAAATTAATTCTACAAAAATCCAAGTACTAAGCGAAAAACCATGTACAATTAACGGATTTTTAAATCCAAACCAACCAAAG
>JBAVZX010000491.1:0-1997 GCA_049589015.1 Phormidium sp.
TCTCTGTGGTTTCAATTATTCTTAATCCCCAGAAATATGCACCAATAATTCCCTATTATGACTTCTTTGCCGATGTTCCCAAATATAAATTCCTTGCCAAGTTCCTAATGCTAACCTACCCCGATAAATAGGGATTTGTTCGGAAGTTTTAGTTAAAACTGTGCGAATATGCGCTGGCATATCATCAGAACCTTCAGTAGTATGAATATACAAACGGTTATCTTCAGGAACTAATTTTGCAAAGAAGTTAGATAAATCGGTTAATACATCAGGATCGGCGTTTTCTTGAATGATTAAACTCGCAGAAGTATGACGTAAAAACAGTGTACAAAGTCCGGTTTCTATGCCTGATTCAGCAACTACTGATTCTACTTTAGAAGTAATTTTATATAAAGATTTAGCTCCGGTTTTGATTTGCAAGAGTTTTTGGTAGTGAGACATGGCAATTTGAGATTTGGGATTTAAGAAAGTGTTTTAAAATAGTTAACTACAGTTTGAGCGATCGCTTCTGTACCATCTTTTTTAATCATATCTTCTGATTGGCGAGGTGGCTGTAACTCTTGGTGCAAAAATTCCCAGTTACTCTCGAAAAATTCCCCAGGTTGAATAATTTGATGATAGCTATAATTTTGAATTCCTTCTAATAATAATGGCGATTCAGCAAAACCTTCTCTAGTCAAGGTAACAATGGGAGTATTTAACCTTAATGCTTCGGAAAAAGTGCTAAAACCGGGTTTAGAAATTACTCTGCCACAGATTGGCATAAAATCGATCGGTCGATAGTTAGGTTAAGTAATTTTAATTATATTAGGATAGTCGGGGGCTTGCTTGTCAAAGGCGATAAATTTCCAATCAGAAAATTGCTGAATATTTTGATAAGGAATTTGTTGTAATCCTAAACCGCCAAAGCTGAGTAAAATAGTTTTTTCTTTCGGTGTATTAATGCCGAATTTATGGCGTAATTCTTCTAAATTGTGGCGAGGAACACCTCCGGTTAAACCGCGATCTTCTATATTTGGAAAAGCACTCATTGGTTCGTGCATTGGTAGGCGAAAAAGGCGATCGCACTGACTAAAACAATCATGAATCCAATCAGCGATTTCCACAAATTCCCCACCCCAAGCACCATAAATAAAATCCCAGCCAAAGTTACCGATCATCCAGCAAGGTATTCCCGCAGTTTTGGCGATTACTGGCGCTAATGGGGGAATATCGGCTAACATTAAACTTACGCGATTTTGCTGAATAAAACCTACTTCGCCTGCAATGATCGATCGCTGTTGTTTCCGAATTTCCCTAAGTTTTTGCAACGTTGCTTCTCGATCCATATTGATGCTATCAGATTGAATCACACCAATATCAAAACCGCGAGGACGATGAATAAAATCCCCCGGAATATAAGATTCCAACAACCAACGAGGCGCAGTTGTTACTAAAATAAGTAAAATTTCTGGATTTAACCTTTGAATTTCAGCTGCAACAGAAGCGGTTCTTGCTGCATGACCAAAACCGTGATTAGTGATGGAAATGTATATGCTAGGTCTAGAAGTCATCAAAGATTTTTGATTTAAAATTCACTATATATGAGCGCACAGATTCCCATTCTCTTAGGATACCATAAAAATAGTTATTTTTGTCATTTTGAGGCAAAAAAACTAGATTTTTTTAATCTTGAGAAAAAGTCAAAGTCATCTAAGGTTAAATTTGCTAATCTCCTCTACCAATTGGTCAATTTCTGAAGGCGAAGTAAAGTAATGAACACAAGCGCGAACACAATCAGGATAACGCAAAGTGCGAATCAAAAAACCTTGCTTTTCCAAACTTTGCACTAACTCCCGATGAGAAACTCCAGCAACTTGAAAAGAAACCAAACCAGATTCAGGCGGCGAATTCAATAAACAATTAACCTGAAAAAGTTCACTTAACTTTTCCCAAAGGTACTTGCTTAAATTGCAGATTTGCTGATAGCGTTCTTGGGGGGAAGCAACGGATTGATG
>JBAVZX010000492.1:0-4360 GCA_049589015.1 Phormidium sp.
AGAAAAAAATTGATTGAATCGCTGCGGGATTTGCGACCAGACATCGTACACGCATCTCTCACCCTGTCTCCTTTAGACTTCGTACTTCCAGAAATCTGTCAGGAGCTAAATTTGCCTCTAGTGGCAACTTTCCATACTCCTTATGCTCGCAAAGGAGCCAAACTTAAATCGGGAACTCAATATCTGGCTTATCAACTATATGCACCTTTTTTAGCAAACTACGATCAGGTAATTGTGTTTTCTGAGATCCAAAGGGAGTTACTCACCCGCATGGGTGTTTCCCCGTCACAGGTAGCCGTAATTCCCAACGGAGTAGATGAAACGAAGTACTCTCTCGGAACTTCTAGCCTGAAATCTCAGTTTAATGCTAAACGTATTTTTGTTTATCAAGGCCGAATTGCCCCAGAAAAAAATGTTGAAGCTTTACTCAGAGCTTGGCAAAAAGCCAAAATGGGGCCAGATAGCAAGTTACTGATTGTCGGCGATGGGCCTTTAAGAACATCTTTAGAACCGTTTTATGATTCTGAATATGGCATTATCTGGTTAGGATTTGTGGCTGATGAACAGCGCCGAATTGAGATCTTGCGAGGCTCAGATGTATTCATTCTCCCTTCTTTAGCTGAAGGTCTTTCCTTATCTCTGTTGGAAGCAATGGCTTGTGGTGTAGCTTGTGTCGCCACAGATGTCGGCGCAGATGGTGAGGTTTTAGAAGGGGGCGCTGGCATAGTTATTAATCCTCAGCGAGTCAAAACAGAGTTACAAACTTTGTTACCCCTGTTGCGGGATCACAAGGATTTCACCTCTACTTTAGGTGGAAATGCCAGAGCCAGAATTGCGGAAAGATACACTCTCAGTCGCAATATCGTTCAATTGGAAGAACTTTATCAGCAAGTCTTAGAAAAGCCGATTTTTCCAATGAAGCGTCGCGCTTGAGGGGCAGGGGGCAGGGGGGACAAGGAGAATTTTTGCCTTTCTACTGTTCCCTGTTCCCTGTTCCCTGTTCCCTGTTCCCTGTTTCTTGTTCCCTTAATTACTTGGCTTGTGTTTTTTCGGGAATGGGGGTGTTTTGAGCGGTTTTGCCGTTTTTATGCCCAGTCTGACCGTTATTGCGGCGGGGTTGAATTACGCCGTAGCCACCGTGATTGCGTTCGTAGATGACGTTAATTTCGCCTGTTTCGGCGTTGCAGAACATATAAAAGTCGTGATCTACTAGTTGCAATTGTTCCAATGCTTCGTCGATGGTCATTGGGGGCATGGCAAAATATTTGGTACGCACTACTTCGCCTGGTAATTCGGGTGTGCGATCGCCTATTAAATCCGGTGTAACTGGCTGTTGTTCGACAACTTCAACAGTTTTAGTTTGACTTTTCTTATCTAGGCGTTTTTCTTTGTATTTCCGCAGTTTACGGGCTATTTTATCAGCAACTAAATCAATGCTTGCATATAAGCTTTCACTACCTTCTTCTGCACGAATTACTGTACCGTTGGCATAAACTGTAACTTCAGCAATCTGCTTTTCGTTGATCCGAGGATTGCGGGCTACTGAAAGATGTACGTCAATCTCATTTGTTACGTTTAGATAATGACTTGTTGCTTTTTCCAATTTTTGATGTACATACTCACGAATTGCATCTGTGATTTCAATGTTTTTGCCGTGAATAACGAGCTTCATATCACATTCTCCCGCTTAATTCTTAATACTGTACAGGCTTACCTTTCGCCTGCAACTATCCTTGGTTAGAAGGAAAGTTGGTCAGAGATTCCTACTTTCCGATTGGCAATTTTTATCTTTGTTTAGGTACGAAAATGCTGATATCTATGTAATTAGCGATCAGCTGATTAGATTTCCGATTTTTTTCGGCCTGACTCTCCTAAAAATCTGCTTTTGGTATCTATAGCGCCTAAACTCTCTGCTACAAGACGCTATCTTAACCTAGCCCACTTTAAAACTCACACTTTGGCGTACTTGTTGATCAATTTAGCTGATCTCTTGTAAATGGGCATTTTTACTTTAATTGACAGTCACACTGCTAATTGCTACGCAATGTGGCGAGGGATTCCTCATTGATTGAGCGATGCTTTTTAATGTGAACATTAACGAGTCTTACTCACTCTCTACAAGATTGAAACTTGGTATGCCCTACTGTACTGCTTCTGTGTTTGGCGATAAGGTTCGTTCCTCCTATTTCATAAAATCCTTATACATAAAACAGTAGCATTTTGTATCCTGGAGTACATCTGTATTTGCCTAGTCTTTAAAAACTTTTGCATCTGTTGACATTTCTTGATTTAATTGTCAGACTTTTTTGGGAACTTAGCTCAATTTACTCTTGATTTTGGTGATCGCTTTGAGTAATAATGAATTACTACTTTTGCCTATTGAGGCAAAATCTCGTTTGTGTTGGCTATTTAACCAGGGAGTAGTGGACTACAAGGTTGCCTGGGAGTGGCAGCGATCGCTAGTTGCAGAACGCCGGGAACAGCCAAACTTGGAAGATCTGTTAATTTTGCTGGAGCATTCTCCAGTTTACACTTTGGGTACAGGCGCAAATCAAGAGTTTATTAAATTTAACCTTGACCAGAGTGATTATCAAGTTTACCACATTGAGCGGGGCGGTGAGGTAACATATCATTGTCCAGGTCAGTTGGTTGGTTATCCAATTTTGAATTTGCGACATTACCGCCAAGACTTACATTGGTATTTGCGCCAACTGGAGGAGGTGTTAATTCGGGTGTTGGCAAGTTACGACTTGTGTGGAGAAAGGCTTCCGGGTTATACAGGAGTTTGGTTGTCAGGGCGCAAAGTGGCGGCGATCGGTGTTAAGGTAAGTCGCTGGATTACAATGCACGGTTTTGCTTTAAATGTTTGTCCTGATTTGACTGGTTTTACCAGGATTGTACCTTGTGGAATAGCTGATAAACCTGTGGGCAGTTTAGCGGAATTTATTCTTGATATTAGTGTAGAAGAGGTACGGCAAAAAGTAGCGATCGCTTTTGCTGAAGTCTTCGGAGTTCAGCTAGTTGAAACAGAAATGAATTTTGATTATCTATGATTGATAAATACAGATTTAAGGATTTGATTTCCAGCAGCTTTATGCTGGTAACTATTCTGATTACCATCCTTAGTATTACTGAATATTCTGGCAAGTCTAACTATATTTTAGATCTGACTGCTCATTTTAAAGTGCAATATTTGGTAGTGGGATTTTGGACTTTTTTCTTTTTCTGGTTGACGCGCAACAAACTTTGGTCTGTGATTAGCCTGGGCTGCATTTTACTAAATTTAATGGCAATTGTGCCTTGGTATTTGCCCCAAAGTGCGATCGCCGCAGAAACTAGAACCGGACAATTACGAGTTTTTCAATCTAATGTCTTATTTAAGAATAAAAAATACTCAAAAGTCATCTCTCTAGTCAGGGAAGAAAAACCAGATATTGCCGTTTTTGTAGAAGTTAGTAAAGTTTGGGCAAAGGAATTAGCAGCTTTAAAAGATCTACTTCCTTATTCTGTAGTCTCCCAAGATTCTAATAGATTTGGCACTGCTCTTTATAGTAAATTCCCCTTAGAAAATGTATCATTTGAAGAATTCCAAGGGCCGAGAAAAACTATAGTTGCAACGATTAAGTATCAGGGTAGAGAGGTAACAATTTTGGGAACTCATCCAAATTACCCTGTAAAAAGAATAGGTTTTATGCAAAGGAATTTACAGTTAGAGGCAATGGCTGATTACTTGGTAAAAGTTAATAATCCAATTGTATTAATGGGTGATTTTAATATTACCATGTGGTCGCCATTTTATCAGCGATTTATGCAGGAAACTAAATTAAAAAATGGACGGTTTGGCTTTGGTGTACAACCTACATGGCCTAGTTCTATCCCTTTCTTTTCAATTCCTATAGACCATTGTTTAGTAAGTCCAAACATTCAGGTAATTAAATCTCGAACTGGTAGAGATGTTGGATCTGATCATTTGCCGATAATTACAGATTTGGTGATTACGGAATAGGGAATAAGGACATGGGAAATTTGATGTAGGGGCGGTTTACTCAGATCTTGCACCAAGAGGCAGAGCCTCTATTCCTCGTTCCCAGGTTGAACCTGGGAACGAGGATCTGGGAGGTTCTACCTCCAAAGAGTGCAAGATTTGAGTTTATCTAGATAACCCAAGTTGCTCGTTATTCAAAACTTTCTCAGTTTCCAATCTCTTACTAACTCCAATCCCACATTAAAGATTCATTTTCCAAAGGATCGGTAACAGTGCGACCGATCGCATCAATTTCGGCTAAATCTGCGGGGGAAAGTTTTACTTCTGCGGCGATCGTATTTTCTTCAATTTGTTTAGCATGACGCGCCCCAGTGA
>JBAVZX010000493.1:0-1564 GCA_049589015.1 Phormidium sp.
TCCCATTAACTGCCCAATAATTTGAGGGAATATCGGCAAAGCGAATTGCCTTTCTAGTTACAGGTTTGTCAGGAAAAGCTTTACTAATTATCGTAGCAAATTCGGCTCTATTAACTTCGGAATTGGGATGAAAATTACCATCTTCGTGACTAGTAATAATTTGTTTTTGCACCAGTTGTTCGATGCAAGGTTGTGCCCAATGTCCTTGAATATCAGCAAGTTTTGTTTGTGAGTATGATTTACTGGGTATTAACACCGCTACTATCATACTTAAGGCTATTAAGAAGGGAAACCATCTGGGTTTTTTAAACATATTTGTTCACTCCGACACACCTAAAAATCAGGGTGCAAAAACCATTTTCTCAGCTTGTGTTGAGAATCACGCCAGTTTTCAGTTACAACTGACTTGAGTTTAGGATAACTTAGTCAGTGTAATTGGAAACAATCAGTAGATTAGCATTAAAAGTTTTTCGATCGACAGAAGATTTTGATTATTGGTTAGAAAATATTCGATGCTTTGACTATAATAATCCTGATGATCCTGATATCTAAAAATATTCAACACAATTTGTAGGGTGCGTCAGATACTCAAACCTTCATGCTTTGTCGATTAGATTTATGATCTGACACACCCTACAACTTCTGCCTTTTTTTGACCAGAAAAAATGGGATACAAGCCCCGTCCTTCGGTAGGTTCAGGAACACCTTGTAGGACGGCTTTAATTATGTTAAGCTAATTGCCGTAAATGTTTTCCACGCCAAATGATTGTCTTAGAGTTCAAAGCTCAAGGGAAAACAACTCAATATAATGCCATTGATGAGGCGATTAGAACTGCTCAATTTGTCCGTAATAAGTGCCTCCGGTTTTGGATGGACAATCGCGGAGTAGGACAAAAAGAATTGTATCGTCACAACACGGCATTAAGAGCTTTATACCCTTTTGTGAAAGCTCTAAACTCTCATGCTTGCCAAGTAGCCGTTGAGTGGGCGTATTCCTCAATTGCGAGGTTTTACGAGAATTGTCGCAAATCTATTCCCGGCAAGAAAGGTTATCCAAAGTTTAAGAAAAACTGTCGTTCAGTGGTGTACAAAACTTCAGGATGGAAGCTTTCTGAAACGAGAAAACAAATTACTTTCACGGATAAAACGGGAATTGGCAAGTTAAAACTCAAAGGGACGTGGGATCTGAATTTCTACCAATTAGAGCAGATAAAAAGGGTGAGATTAGTTCGGCGTGCTGATGGCTACTATGTTCAATTTCTGGTTAATGCAGAAAACAAAGTAGACGCACAACCAACAGGTAAAGCGATTGGATTAGATGTGGGAATTAAAGACTTTTACACAGATTCAAATGGCTTTACCGAACCATCACCGAAATTTTATCGCTTGGGCGAGAAACGGTTAAAGTTGAGACAAAGGCGTGTTTCGCGCAAACATATTGGCTCTGCCAATCGAAATATTGCCATTAATAGATTAGGGCGAGTACACCTCAAAATAAGTAGGCAACGTGAAGAACACGCCAAGAGAGTGGCGCGTTGCGTGATTCAATCTAATGATTTGATTG
>JBAVZX010000494.1:0-2861 GCA_049589015.1 Phormidium sp.
AGTCGTTCTCTTTCTCAAAAATCGCACTGAAGTGCTCACAACAAACCTGTTTGTAGTAGCGACTTCAGTCGTTCTCTTTCTCAAGAATCGCACTGAAGTGCTCACAACAAACCTGTTCGTAGTAGCGACTTCAGTCGTTCTCTTTCTCAAAAATCGCACTGAAGTGCTCACAACGAACCTGTTTGTAGTAGCGACTTCAGTCGTTCTCTTTCCGTTATTACAACTTATTTACAGCTACTTCTCCACGATGAAAAATTTCCTTGGCAAAATCAGTCCACATCCCTTGTCCCCAATACCGAAAACAACTGGTTTGCAACAACATATTATACATCAAAGCTTCCCGATAATCAGCTTCTTGAGTAACATTTTTCGGTAATAAATCAACTTTTTGATGAAACAAAGCACTCAATTGATTCATCGGAGATAAAACATTTTCGTAACCTTTCACCCAGCTAATATGATTTGTCCAAGAAGCGCCATCCACATGAAAATTATGATTGGTTTCTTTTAACTCCTGAATCGTCTTACTCACCGCTTCAGGAGTACAATTTTCTGGGGAAACCTTTTGCCAAATCAAATGTTGATTAATCGGTTGACAAGTCGGATAACTATCAGGATGACAACCTGCTTCTTCAATTAATTCTAAATATTCTGTGCCATTCATTGCCACAATTCCCGATTTTCCTCCGCCATTATCTTTCATGTCATCACAAGCGCGGAAGAAAGCACTAGGAAATTCATTCATCATCACTCCGCCATTTTCTCCATCGCCAATTTGACTAACTATTGGCGGAATTTCTACACCGCCTAATGTTTGTCTAGATAAAGTTTTGGCTTCATAATAAGGCTGCATTTGTCCGACTAATTTGGTATCGGAACCTTGGGTTTTAATTAAAGCAGTAATACTAATTTCTTCCCCTTGGGAATTTCGGGCGACTAAACGATGGGGTAAATGGCGATTTTCCAAAGGTTTACCATCAAGTGTTTCCACGGAATGTTCTTGTACTAATAACCAATGATAGCCGCATTCTTTTAAAGCTTTGACAAATTCAAACAGGGTGTCGGGATGATTTGGTAAGTGCATTTCTGGCGGTGAAAAACCCTTGACTCTGGCTAAAGCTTCCCAACCAAAAATTGCCGCAAAATGATGTTGCCAAGCTTGAATATGTAGTTTAATATCGGGAATGGGAGTGGAAGTAACTACTGAATGACTCCACATTGTTCCTAACCATTCTACATAAGGTTGATAATTAGGATCAATGGTAATTCGTTTGAGATTTTCTAAAATTTCTCCTCCCCCAATTTGGCGCAAGCCCCAGAAAAGGTTGCCAGAATAATCTAACATGACGCGAGGATTGCAGCCATTAGCAACTAATTCGGGGATGAAATCTGCCATGCGTTTATAACAATTAGCGAAGGTGGCGGCGTTGTGGTTATCTCCTTCGTTGGGATGTTCAAACATATATTGTAAGTTGCTAATTAATTCGCCATTGTTACCAGCGGGAATGGTGGGCTGGTGCATATGTAGGGCGATGGCAAAGGCAGCTTTTACCTGGAATATGTTAATATTAGTTTTTTGGGAAAAAACTAGTTGATTTTGTTGCGTTACTGAGTGAAGTTCGTTTTCCCAACCGCAAATGTTAGGAGTTCCGTTAATGTTTTCGGGTAAGTTTGGCATGAGTTAATTTGTAAGTAGGAGAGGTGATTTTTTTGAACCGCAGAGGCGCAGAGGGCACAGAGGAAAGAGGTGGAGAGGGTTTTTTAGCTAGGTTCTTCTGGGAGAATGAGGGAGGGATTTTCTAATAGTGGTAATTTTACTGTAAATGTTGCTCCCATGTTGTGACCAGGACTTTCTGCTTGAATAGTTCCGCCGTGCATTTCCACTAGTTTTCGCACAATTGATAAGCCTACTCCTAATCCTCCATGTCTTCTGGTAATTGAAGCATCTGCTTGTCGGAAATGTTCAAAAACATAAGGTAAAAAGTCTGGGGAAATACCAATTCCTGTGTCACTAACTTGAATTTGGCTGTAGGTTGTGGATGAGGATGTTTGGATATTTTCTTTTTGTAGGGATAAGCTAATTTCTACTCTACCTTTTTCTGGGGTGAATTTGATCGCATTGGACAGTAAATTCCAAAAAATTTGTTGTAAGCGGTTGGGATCTCCTTTGATCAGAATAGGTTCATTATCCCCGAATTGTGCATCAAAAATTGTTAAGTTTAATTCAATTAATTTGGCTTCTGCTGATAATTTGACATTCTCAATGGCGGCTTCAATTATTGCTAGTAAGTTGACTTTGGTAATATTTAAGCTCAGTTTACCACGCAGAATGCGAGAAACATCAAGTAAATCATCAATTAGTTGGGTTTGTAATCTGGTGTTGCGTTCAATTGTTTCTAAGGCTTTATCAATTGTGTTTTGATTAAATTGGCGTGTTCTTAATAACCTTACCCAGCCTAAAATTGGGTTGAGGGGCGATCGCAATTCGTGAGACAATACCGCTAAAAATTCATCTTTAATTCTATTGGCTGTTTCTGCTACATTGCGGGCTAATTTTTCAGCTTCTAAAAGTTTTTCTCTCTGTTCTTCGGCTTGTTTGCGATCGGTAATATCATAAAAAGCAGCTACAGCAGCAATAATTTCCCCTTCTCTATCTTTAATTGGTGCAGAATTTATATAAATAATCGCTTTACTTCCGTCGCTTTTTTCAATGGTGACTTCTTCTCCACTAACTACTTCGCCTTTAATTATAGAACGTGCTAAAGGCATTTCCCTCGCTGGGTAGGGAATACCATCAGCATAAAACAATTTCCACTCACTATACTCTTCCACATTTTCCGAGTAGAAGAAAGAATGTCCCA
>JBAVZX010000495.1:0-5785 GCA_049589015.1 Phormidium sp.
ATACAGAAAATGTTTGAACTTCCCACAGTGGAAGGATTAGCATCCTACATCGAAATGATCAATTGGGCAACGGTCGAACTACCAAGTACAGAAATCAGTAGCGAAATAGTGGAGTTTTAACTAATGACTAACAACGCCTTTGAATTTATCAGTCAACTAAGAGAATTGGGGATTAATCTGGAAACAGATGGCAAAACTTTACGCTGTCAAGCTCCCGAAGGAGCGTTAACTCCAAATTTGCGCCAGGAAATCGCTCGACGCAAAACAGAAATTATTTCGTTGCTAAAAGAAGCAAAACAAGTTAAATCTGCGGAAATCTCCTCAATTAAGCGGGTATCACGGGATGGAGAGTTACCTTTATCTTTTGCTCAACAGCGGCTTTGGTTTCTAGACCAACTTTCACCAAATAGTCAGTCTTATAACTTGCTAGAAGCTTTGCAGCTAGAAGGTTCGTTGGATCTAGCAGCACTAGAGAAAAGCTTAAATCAGCTGATCGATCGCCATGAAATCCTGAGAACCACCTTTCCTGCAATAAACGGAAAACCGATTCAGCTAATTAACCCCGTCGTTACTTTAACCTTGCCAATTCATAACTTACAACAGTTATCAGAAGAAGAGCAAACTGCTCAAATTTGCCAATTAGCGAAATCCTTTGCAGCTGAAACCTTCGATCTAGCTAGTGAGCGATTAATACAATTCATTCTAATTCAACAGAGTGCCACAAAGCATATACTGTTATTGAAAATGCACCACATCATTTATGATGGTTGGTCTTTAAATATTTTCTTCCGTGAATTATCTCAGCTATACGAAGCTTTTATTCAAAAAATGCAGGACCCATTAACTGAATTACCCATTCAGTATGCTGATTTTGCAGTTTGGCAACGTCAGTGGTTGACTGGTGAAGTTCTGGAACGACAACTCAATTACTGGCAAGAACAGTTAGCTGGTGTGCATACTACACTAGAATTGCCAGCCGATCGCCCCCGTCCCCCAATTCAAAGTTCTAAAGGTAA
The DNA here is from genome assembly GCA_049589015.1 of Phormidium sp. Lineage (GTDB taxonomy): Bacteria > Cyanobacteriota > Cyanobacteriia > Cyanobacteriales > Aerosakkonemataceae > Floridanema. Next base: position 1,017 of record JBAVZX010000495.1, read on the forward strand.
AGTTGAAAGTATACACCTCGATCGCGATCTCACCCAACGCCTAAAACAGCTGAGCCAGGAATCAGAAACAACTTTGTTCATGACTTTATTGGCAGCTTTTTTGGTCTTAATGTCTCGTTATAGTGGTCAGTTAGATCTCCTAGTGGGAACTCCGATCGCTAACCGCAACATTCCAGCGATCGAGCCATTAATCGGTTTTTTTGCTAACACCCTCCCATTAAGGGGCGATCTCTCTGGAGATCCAACTTTCCGGGATTTCTTAGCACAAGTGCGCCAAACTACCTTGTCAGCATACACTCATCAAGATCTACCCTTTGAAATGTTGGTAGAAAAGTTACATCCAGAACGCGACTTGAGCCGTAATCCTTTAGTACAAGTAATGTTCTCCCTCCAGAATGCTCCACAAGCAGAAAGCCGTTTGTCTGGTTTAAAGATACAGAGCATTACCTTACCAATTGATTTTCACGTTAAGTTTGACCTAGACGTGAACTTTTGGGAAAATTCAGACAGTTTAGAGGGTGCATTGTCTTACAACGTTGATTTATTTGACGCTGCAACAATTTCTCGGCTCGGTCAACATTTGCAAAACCTACTTAAAGCAATTGTAACTAATCCCCAAACCAAAATCTCTCAACTTCCACTATTAAGTCAAGCAGAACGTCATCAATTATTAGTGGAATGGAATAATACCCAAACTTGCGATCGACAAAATAAGTGTATTCATCAGTTATTTGAGGAACAGGTTGAGCTTGTTCCAGATGCGCTAGCAGTAATATTTGAAGATCAATCTTTAACTTACCGTGAATTAAATAATCGTGCTAACCAATTAGCCCATTATCTCCAGCAAAATTATCAAATTAAACCCGATAGTTTAATTGGTATTTGTGTCAAACGTTCTTTAGAGATGGTAGTAGGAATACTGGCTATTCTCAAAAGTGGTGGAGCATACTTACCAATAGATCCAGAATATCCAGCAGAACGTTTGAGCTTTATGCTCGAAGATTCACAAGTTCCAGTACTTCTAACTCAACAACAATTAGTAGAATCTATCCCTGAACATCAAGCAAACATTATTTGTTTAGATACAGATTGGTCGGAAATTTCGCACTGGAATCAGGAAAATCCGATTTCTGAAGTGCAATTAGAAAACCTGGCTTATGTAATTTACACTTCCGGTTCCACAGGTCAACCTAAAGGCGCAATGAATACCCACAAAGGGATTTGCAATCGCTTAATATGGATGCAAGAAGCATACCAATTGACCACAGCAGATGTAGTATTGCAAAAAACCCCCTTTAGCTTTGATGTCTCAGTATGGGAATTCTTTTGGACATTGTGTAATGGTAGTCGGTTAGTTATTGCTCGACCAGAAGGACATCGGGATAGAGAATATTTAGTGAATCTAATCGCCCAACAGCAGGTGACAACCCTGCATTTTGTCCCCTCAATGTTGCAAGTATTTCTGGAAAGTGAAAACTTAGCACTCTGTCAGAGTTTGCGGCGAGTGATTTGTAGTGGAGAAGCTTTATCGCTGGACTTACAAGGGAAATGCTTTGAGCGATTAGGATGCGAATTACATAACCTTTATGGGCCAACAGAAGCAGCGATCGATGTCACCTATTGGCAATGCCAAAAAGATAGCCAATTAACAACAGTACCACTGGGAAGACCCATAGCCAACACCCAGATCTACATATTAGACCAAAACCTACAACCAGTACCCATAGGAGTCCCAGGAGAACTACATATTGGAGGAGTCGGACTAGCCAAAGGATACCTGAATCGTCCAGAATTAACAGCAGAAAAATTCATCCCCCATCCCTTCAGTAATCAACCAAATTCCCGTCTTTACAAAACTGGGGATTTAGCACGCTATTTACCTGACGGTAATATCGAATACTTAGGACGAATCGACCACCAAGTAAAAATTCGGGGATTTCGCATCGAACTAGGGGAAATCGAAGCAGTTTTGAGCCAACATCCCCAAGTACAAACATCAATAGTAATAGCAAGAGTTGACAACCCCGGAGAAAAACGGCTAATAGCTTATTTAGTTTCCGATTCCGAAGTCACACCCACAATCCCCGAACTGCGACAATACCTGAAAAGCAAATTACCAGAATACATGGTACCGAGTGCCTTTGTCTTCCTAGAAACCTTGCCATTAACAGCTAACGGAAAAGTAGACAGACGCGCCTTACCCAAACCCGAATCCCGTTCGGGAATCGAAAATAGTTTAGTTATCCCCCGCACCCCAGTAGAAGAAACACTCTTCACGATTTGGAAACAAGTTTTGCGAGTCGAACAAATCGGTATTCATGACAACTTCTTTGAACTTGGTGGCGATTCAATCTTAAGCATACAAATCATCAGCCGAGCCAAACTAGCCGGAATAGAACTAACAGTTAAACAACTATTTACCAATCAAACAATCGCCGAATTAGCCACAGTAGCCGGAACAAGCAAAACCGCTCAAATTCCCCAAGAACTAGTCACAGGAAAAGTAGAATTAACACCCATACAGAAATGGTTCTTTGAGCAAGAATTACCAGAAATACAGCACTTTAATCAATCATTCTTACTCACAGTCCCACCAGAGTTCCAATGGAAGCAACTCAAACCAATCTGGAAAAAACTGATAGAACATCATGACGGATTGCGCTTACGGTACAGCAAAAGAGAAACCGGATGGGCACAAAAACACACAGCAGAAACCGAAATAGAAATTAGCCATTTCGACCTATCAGAACTGACAGAAACAGCAGTAGCAACAGTCATAGAAACCCAGGCAAATAAATTACAAGCCAGTTTGAATTTAGCCGAAAAACTAATTCAAGTAGGATACTTCAAACTAGGAGCAGAAAAACCCGGAAGATTGTTAATAATCATCCACCACTTAGTAGTAGATGGAGTATCGTGGCGCATCCTCTTAGAAGATCTCCAAATAGCATACCAACAAATAAGTCAAGGAAAAGAAATAGAATTAGCACCAAAAAGCAGTTCATTCCAAGAATGGGCAAAACAATTAAGAAAATACGCACAAACCGAAACCATCAAATCAGAAATCGAGTATTGGCGCAAAAAATCAGCAGCGAAAGTAGCATCACTACCAATAGACAACCCCACAGGAGAGAATACAGTAGCATCAGCCAGTAGCATATCAGTGTGGTTAAATGAAGCCGAAACTTTAGCACTATTACAAGAAGTACCAGCAGCATATAAAACCCAGATAAATGACTTACTGTTGAGTGCATTAAGCATAGTCATCAGCAAATGGACAAAATCTCAGCGAGTATTGTTAAACTTAGAAGGTCATGGACGAGAAGAGATAATCGCGGGAGTAGATTTATCTCGAACAGTAGGATGGTTTACCACTATCTTCCCAGTGTTGATAGAACTAGAAGCAACAGCAAATCTGGGAAACATCATCAAATCAGTCAAAGAACAATTAAGAGCGATACCGCACAAAGGAATTAGCTATGGGATATTACGTTATCTGTGTGATGACCCATCCATAGTCAATCAACTTCACAAAGGAAAAGAACCAGAAATCAGTTTTAACTACCTGGGTCAATTTAGTCAAGTATTAAATCAAACAGCGCTACTTCAATCAGCAAATGAATCCAGTGGAAACAACCAGAGTATACAAGGTCAGCGCTCTTCGCTACTAGATATCAACGCCATAATTGCAGAGTCCAGATTGCAAATAAGTTGGACTTACAGTACCAATTTACATCGCGGGGAAACCATAGAAAAGATAGCTCAAGAATTCGTCGAGACATTGCGAGAACTCATCGCCCATTGTTTAGTACCAGAAAACGGTGGTTATACGCCCAGTGATTTCCCATTAATAAAACTTACGCCAGCCGAATTAGACGGAGTATTAGCTAAGGTAGCAGATAAAGCCGAATCAGGGACAGCAACTAATAGGCACAATATCGAAGATATCTACCCCTTGTCACCGATGCAACAAGGAATGCTTTTTGAAAGTTTATATGCACCCGACTCAGGAGTATACTGTGAGCAAATAACTTGCACATTAACCGGAAACCTGAACGTAGAAGTATTTGAGCAAGCATGGCAGCAAGTAGTAGCACATCATGCCACATTCCGCACCGCTTTTGTCTGGGAGTCAGTAGCTCAACCGATACAAATAGTATGGCGACAGGTAGAAGTAAAGCTGAACATCCATGACTGGCGAGAGTTATCAACACCAGAACAGCGACAAAGATTAGAAGAGTTTCTACATAGCCAAAGAGAGCAGGGATTCTCATTTTCGCAAGTGCCATTAATGAGTTTAGACCTGATCCAAAAAGATGAAAACACATATCAATTTGTCTGGAGTTTTCATCATATATTGCTAGATGGCTGGTCTTTACCTGTGGTGTTCCAAGAGTTATTAAACAGTTATCAAGCAATAGCTCAAGGAGAAAAATTTGAGTATCAAATATCGCCCAGCTATCGTCATTACATAGCTTGGTTAGAACAACAAGACCGAGAGCAAGCTAAAGATTTCTGGAGGGAAAAATTACGCGGATTTACCGTTCCAACACCACTGATGGTAGATAAACCGTTATCGCAGCTAGAAAAAGGAGCGAGGAAATATGGAGAGCAAGAAATAAGTTTCAGTGTCGCCACCACAGCAGCAGCAGTATCATTTGTCAGAGAACATCAGTTGACACTGAATAATTTAGTGCAAGCAACCTGGGCGTTGTTGCTCTCACGTTATAGTGGCGAAACAGATGTGGTATTTGGAGCCACAGTCTCAG
>JBAVZX010000496.1:0-2361 GCA_049589015.1 Phormidium sp.
GTGGTACTCCTCGCGGTGCTGGGGGAATGCCTGTCAGCAAGAATTTACCCAAACTCTTATTATCACGAGCCATTGCCCGTTCCCCTTGCAAGACGTGAATTTCCACTGATGTTTGGCCATCGGTGGCGGTAGAAAATACCTGAGATTTGCTCGTCGGAATAGTGGTATTGCGGTCAATAATTTTCGTAAACACCTCGCCTAAAGTTTCAATTCCCAAGGACAGAGGTGTAACATCCAACAGCAGCAGGTCTTCTACTTCTCCACTTAACACCCCGCCTTGAATGGCTGCACCCAAGGCCACAGCTTCATCTGGGTTGACCGATCGATCGGGCGTTTTGCCCCCAAAAAACTGCTTGAGTGCCTCTTGAACTGCTGGAATCCGAGTCGAACCACCTACTAGAATAATCCGATCGATATCCCCGGCCTTCAAATCAGCATCTTTTAAAGCTTGGTTCATTGGTTCAATAGTGTTTTGCACCAAATGACCCACCAAATCTTCAAAATTCGCTTTCGTCAGCGACATTTCCAGATGTTTTGGCCCTGTTTCATCTGCGGTAATAAACGGCAAATTAATCGAGGTCGTCACCGTGCTCGAAAGTTCAATCTTCGCCTTTTCCGCTGCTTCCCGCAACCTCTGAAGCGCCATTTTATCAGCACTCAGGTCAATTCCCTCTGTTGCTTGGAAATTTTCAATCATCCACTGCACTATGCAATTGTCGAAATCATCGCCACCCAAGTGGTTATTTCCAGATGTGGCTCTAACTTCAAACACTCCATCACCTAATTGCAGGATTGAGACATCAAAAGTGCCCCCACCCAAGTCAAATACCAGGACTAACTGCTCTTGATCTTGTTTATCCAAACCATAAGAAAGAGCAGCTGCGGTCGGTTCGTTAATAATTCTTAACACTTCTAGTCCGGCAATTGTTCCCGCATCTTTGGTTGCCTGCCTTTGAGCATCTGTAAAATAGGCAGGCACGGTAATTACTGCTTGTTCTACGGGTTCTCCCAAGAAGTTTTCGGCATCCTGCTTCAACTTTTGCAGAATCATCGCCGAAACTTCCTGTGGAGTGTAAGCTTTCCCCCGCACTTTCACATCAACAGTATCGTCTTTCCCTTTAACGCAGTTATAGGGAACTTGGGAGCGCTCGATCTCCGTATCATCCCAACGACGACCAATAAAGCGTTTAATGCTGTAGACTGTATTTTCGGCATTCATGACCGCTTGCCGCTTCGCTAGTTGACCGACCAACCGCTCATCAGCTTTGCCAAATCCCACTATACTAGGCGTGGTTCGCCCTCCTTCTGTGTTCGGTATCACGATCGGTTGACCGCCTTCAAGAAAGGCGACGCAACTATTCGTAGTGCCCAGGTCAATGCCAATAACTTTTCCCATAGATCGCGGCAGTTTCTCGCTTGATGCTCTTCTTCAGGCTTGTTGTAACTTAGGTTTGGTAGATTGAAATTTTCAAGATTTTTCATTGAATTTACAATTTCAAATCTCAAATCACCAACACCCCTTAACTTTGCTGTGACTCAGGCTGGCTTTCCTCTGAGGTTACCATGTGCTCCCCAGGAGCAGCAACTTTCACCACAGCATGACGCAGGACTCGTTCTCCCAAAAAATAACCAGGAATCAGTTCATCAATCACTGTTCCCTCTGGATACTCATTAGTTGGTTCCTGAATCGCCGCCTCATGTAAATTCGGATTAAACTCTTGCCCCTTCGGACGCATAGGAGATACTCCCAATCCTTTCAGAGCCGTTACCATTTGCTTGTAAATGCTTTGATAGCTTTTGTGAATATTTTTTTCTGGCTCAGTCAGGGGTTTAATTTGTGCTTGGGCCCGCTCAAAATTATCCACCACTGGTAAGAGCGCTCCCAGAGTATTACACTTGACCTGCTGATCCAACTCTTCCTTTTCTTTTTGGCTGCGCTTGCGGAAATTATCAAAATCCGCCGCAATTCGCATATATTGGCTGGTACGTTCTTCCAGTTGCGCTTTTAATAGACCGACTTGCTGTTCCAAGGCAGCGATTTCGGTTTCCATTTCTTCCCATTCTGCGGCATCTGCTGCGGAAGAGGTTTCCGACTCGGAGGTAGCATCGGTCGCAGCTACTTCTGAGTTTAGCTGTGTTTCCAGATGGGCTGACATCTCAGCTGAATTGTTGCTTTCCTCAGCAACGTTAGCGGTTATATTTTCGGTTTGTTCTGTCTGTTTAGATTCTTCTATCATCGTCCACTCACCCAGTTAAGAGACTGCTAGCTACAGCTAACTAATTGCTCTAAAAATAGATTTTGCGCTAGCTCCCCCTTAACTTTACAAAAAAAACAGTAATAAAGCTCACTCTTTCTTGCCC
>JBAVZX010000497.1:0-4340 GCA_049589015.1 Phormidium sp.
GTAGCAAATGATCTTTAACCGAAGCGGGTGGGTCATTATTATTGAAATTTCTGGTTTCCAATGGTTTCCAAGCTTTTCCATTATCGCTAATACGACCAACAAATCGACTACCAAATACTCTTCGACAAATACGTTGACCATTAACCATTTCGCAACGATCGGGGATTTGTTGACGCGAAAATTCAATTACTGCTGGACGACCATCTAAGTTACAATCCCAAGTCCCAATCCAACTGAGAACAATACTAGGATATAGATCGGCACGAACTGAATTTGAGAAGTATTGACTACTTAAATAAAGGCCAAACGTCATGCTGGATAGCAATAAAATCTTTCGCCAGTTCAGATGAATTAATGAATTAACTAAATCAGTTGTAGTTTGAGTACTCATATTAGTTACTCCTTTGGATGAGAAATATTCAGATATGAACAAACAACTTTTTCGGGCATGAGTTAATCAGGACTACCTGAATAACGTAGGCTACCCCGCCATGCTCCATCCAGGATAATATCTACGTTGAAGTTAACTCCCCCTTCCCCAGGACGTGCGGTTGCTGGGAACCAAAATGCCCAATTTTCCATTTGGTTCGTAAATTTTATATTTTGGTCATCTCTACCCCTTGTCCATAAATAACGACCTTGCGATCGGTTATAGGCGTAGTACCTAGCACGGATTGAATGAGTCCCTAGCGGCAAATTTCTAAATCTGACCAGAATTATCGGTTTTCTGCCCCAGAATCCATTTTTACCGCCACCTTCTCCGACACAAGTAACTGGCAAATTTCCTTCTATATTTCCAATTGCAGAACAAGCTTGAATTGACCATACAGGGGATTGCAAATGTAATCCTCCACGAGAAATTTGTCCAATGGTAAGAGTAGGTGGGTTGAGAGTAATGTTTTTTGACTCAGGAATATTTAAAGTAATATTGCGATTCCCACGAATTTCTACTAGCTTAAAATCTTCGTTTCTAACTCTAGGCATCGGTTGACATTGCAAAGGATTTCCCCAGTGATTAATAGTGAAAGCTTGGGGAGTTACACAAAAAGAAGCTTTATCTCTATACGTCAGTCCTGCTTCTGAACTGACATGAACATATACTGCATTAGCGTATCGAAGATCTCGACCCAAAGGTGTTTGACATTCACCTGGGTTTAAATTCCACCATCCTTTAGATGTCCAAGACCATAAACAACCCACATAGCAAACGATCGCATTAGGATCGTACTGAATATTTTCTGGTTCACCACAACAATCAATTCTTTGATTCTTTGGATATGCAATCGCTACGGATATTGGTCTTGATGTTCTGTTACAAATCCTTAATGCAGCCCAACTAGGAGTTTGTTGCGATCCGGTTGTGATTAGGCTAATAGGTAGAGCTAGTAAAAAAGCTGTCAAAATAGACTTTAAGTTCTTCATAAGTTACCTCCTAAGAAATGCCCCATATCGTTTTTGCAACGAATTTGGACAATTATAGAGATAATGAACAAAATTTGGGTTTATTTACCTGCAATCGCTATATCAGCTATGAATTTTATTTTTTTTTACGGAAATCTGTGCTTTTTCGCTCATTTGTTATTGAATTGCTGGAAAAATATCTTACCTATCTAGCTGAGTTTATGGCTGGGTTTGATATATTCCTAGACTTATTTATCTCCCTAATATTAATCATACATTTGGCTGAAAACTATAAAAGCAAGGTCTGATAAAACTTATCATAAGAAAATCTATATCAAATAATTTTAGTGAGAAGAATTTTTGATATCGTTGCACAAATAGCGATCGCTCTCTTCCACCTCTAAATTCGTCCGCAAATAATCCCTTACCCAATTACACGCATATTCCAACTCATTGAGATTCTCTATCTTTTTTAAATCCCAAATTATCATAATATTATCATCTCCACCGGAAACTAAAAATTGACCATCAGGAGTAAAGGTTAAACTAATCACTATTCCTCGATGTCCTGGCAAAGTTCTTAACAATTTTCCCTGAAGATTCCATAATTTTACTGTGTTATCAACCCCAGCAGTAGCAATAGTTTGACCATCAGGACTAAAAGCAACTCTGGTTAACCCTTGACTTTGCGCCCTAATAGTTTTTAAAAGTTTACCATCCACTGTCCACAGTCTCAGAGTGTCATCGTAACTTGCAGAAGCAATAAGATTTTCTTGCGGACTCCAAGCCACTCCCCAAACAGCACCTTCATGGGAAAATGTTGATACTAAATCACCATTTTTTCGCCAAATTTTCACTTTTCCATCTTCACTAGCGGAAGCGAGAAATTGACCATCAAAATTAAAGGCTAACTTCCAAATCCTTTCAGAATGAGCAATAAAACTACGGAGTAATTTCCCGTCAATACTCCATAGTGCAATCGTTCGATCGTCTCCCGCAGAAGCAATAATTTTTTGGTCTTGAGTAAAAGCAACTGCATAAAGACTAGCCTGATATTCGCTAAAAGTTTTTAACAATTTAATCGGCAATTTATTTTGCTTACTCAAATCCCAAAGTTGAACATTACCATTATTGTTAGCCGTTACTATCATCTGATTATTTTGGCTAAAAACCACACTGCGAAAGCTCAATTGTTGTGGTTTGAGAGTTTGCAAAAGTGTGCCATCAATCTGCCATAATTTAAGGGTATCATCAGTACTTACGGAAGCAACTAACGTACTATCTGAACTAATAGCAATATCCCAAATTGTACCTTGATGTCCATAAAGAGGTCTTAAAAGAAATTGATTTTGTCGCCAGAGTTTTACTGTACCATCATCACTAGCAGAAGCAGCTATTAAACTATCTGAATTGAAAGCTACATCTCGAACTACAGCCCGATGTCCTTGTAAGTTTCTTCTAAAAGTTCCATCTGTTTTCCAAATAGTGATGATGTTATTTGTACCGCTAGTAGCAATAAATTCACCATGACAATCAACCCCAATAAGGGTATCGTTACTTTCCAATGTTCTTAGTAAAGTACCGTCTAGTTTCCAGAGTTTAGCTGTGCGATCGCTACTAACAGAAACTAATAAGTTACTGTCTTGACAAAATGCCACATCCCAAACCGCATTCTGATGTCCTTTGAGAGTTTTAAGTAACTTACCATCAATTGTCCACAGATTAATTGTGTTATCCACTCCCGCCGAAGCAACTATTTGGTTATTAGGGCTAAAAGCAACATTCCAAACACTTTTTTGATGACCTGTTAAAGTTTTTTGTAATCTGCCATCAATTGTCCACAATTTTACAGTTTTATCGCTACTACTAGAAGCAATTAATTTACCATTAGGACTAAACGCCACTCCCCAAATAGGAACTTGATGACCTTCAATGGTATAGATTAATCTACCATTAACACCCCACAATCTAATCTTCCCATCTAAACTACCAGAAACAATCAAGCGACTGTCAGGACTAAAGGCTACACGATGAACAGTTGCGGTATGTTTTAAAGTATGCAAAAGTGTACCATCTTGTCGCCAAATTTTAACAGTTTTATCATTACTTGCTGTGGCAATTAAGCGATCGTCAGGACTAATATCCACACTTAAAACACTCCCATGATGTCCGATTAAACGGTTAAATTCATTGTTACCATAAACCGTTTGTCTTAAGGCTGTTTCTACATTTTTAGCAGTTTCAGGAGCAATATTTCCTAACTGTTGTCGGTAGATTTTGGCTTTAATTCCGGCAATCATTGCATCCAATTGACGATAGGAAACAAATAAGCCTTCAGAGGATGAAGTTAAGGCTTTTATTTCGCTAATTCTCGCTTGTCGAAATTGCCAAAATGCAATTAATCCTAAACTGGAAGCAAGGAAAAACGCACTACTTACCAACATTAAAAATAATCTTTGTAATTTGGCTGTTTTTTGTTCTTGTTGTAATCTTTTTTGTTCTTCAATTAATTGGGCTTCAATTGCTTTAGTGCGATCGGCTTCAATTTTCTGCTGGTTTTCTTGGCGATCGATTTCTAAAGATGCAGTGAGAAACTGATAATCTAAATGGCTTAAACTTTTTCCCTTTACCCAAAGTTGAGCATCTTTTAAAGCCTGTCCTCTTAATAACCGCGAAGTATCAGTTTTTTCCGAACTTATCCAAGCATCGAATGTTTGGGAATAAGGACGCATTTTGCCTAATTCTTTTTTCACCCAATCTTGACTAAAAACTCCCTGATAAATCGGGTTTTTAACTTGCAAGAATCCATCTTTCTTGACGATTAAGCCTGATAGCACGAGTTCCGCTTGTTCCCGGCTGTCATCAGTAGGAACTTGAATACCTTGAACGATTTGCTGGTAAATTCCTAGCAATCTTCCAGCGCGTTGTTCGTTGCGAAG
>JBAVZX010000498.1:0-2203 GCA_049589015.1 Phormidium sp.
AATTGAAAGATTGCAACATTCCGGCTACATCGCGCAAAGGCGATCGCTTCATGCGTCGTTCACTTAAACTACGTCCTGGTTCTCCTTCAAAATCAATGATAATAAAGTCTTTGCCAGTGTAAAGAAGTTGCCCTAAGTGATAGTCTCCATGATAACGAGTTCTCTTAGCAGTGATTTTTTGATTGAGAACTAATTGATAGCGTCCTAAAAATTCTTCTTGGCGGCTTAAAACACCTTGGGCTAATTTTTGTGTCTCAGTTGGTAAGATTTTTAGCTGCTTTTTCAAGTCCAGTAAAACCTGTCCCGTAAGGTTACGCGCATACTGGTAAATTGAACGTTGGTAGAAAGAAGAAAATGGTTCAGGGGCAAAGTTTGCATCTTCATAATTAGCAGCTAAAGCAATGTGTAAGTCGGCGGTACATTCACCTATTAAAGTGGCGCTGGCTAGATAAGAACCAATGGTTTGCTGTGCTAATTCTGGCAGATTTTCTGACTGTAAATCTAACAGCGAACCTGATGGTATAGTAACCAATGAAAGTTCACTTTGTTGGACTGTAATTCGCTCAAAATAGTCGCGTAAACTATCAAGAGTATAATCCCAACTATTCCTAGCATCCGAAATAAAGTCTTGCAATAATCCTACAGTTTGAGTACCTTTGCCATTGCGGTATTCTAATGCACCAGCAATTCGCGCAAAGTGTTGTAAGTGTTTTTGTTCGCTAAGGAAACGTCGCACTTCTAAATCTGGATTAACGCCTTCTTCAATTTGATGGTAAATCTTTAACATTAGGCGATGTTGGAGGACAGATCCGTTTTTGGTTGGATCGCTGTAAATCGCACAAGTATTTTTCTGTTCTCCCTTCATTAAAACGGGATCTAAAGGCGGAATTTCTGGGGGGAAGATATCAGTAGTACTGGCGATTAATTCTCCTGCCATTCCTTTATAAGAACGATTATTGGCGATCGCATCTAACATGATATTTAGGAAATTACTATCTGCGATCGCATCAAATAAAATTCCCGCTTCTGCTTGACCTTCTTCTTGCAAGTAGGCAACTATATTTTGAGGCATTTCCACTTCAATTTCTCTAGCTTTTTCCCCTTCCCTGTAAGCTAAAGGTAACAAATAAGTATCGGCTTCTCCTTGGATATAATCCACTTTTAACCAAATAATCTGTGCTGATAAATCTTTATAAATTACCGGGATAGCTTCCGTAATTTGGCTAGACTGAATCGTGCGATCCTTTCCATTAAACCAGCGACAACTGTACAAATAATCCGAGAGAATTAACTCCAAAGTATTTTTTAAATCCCGTTGAGAAAAGATATTTTTCCACTTGCCACTAACTGCCAAAGTGGTTAAATTTGTCTGGCGTTTTGGTAGAGGAATTAAACTTGGTTGCAGTCTCAAGCTAAACCAGTAAAAAGCGTAAGGGGCAATACTCAGAAAATAGGGATGATCGCCAATTTGGGGAAACTGAGTCCGACCAAAAATTTCTATAGGTACAATTCCTTGAAATGGCGATAAATCTAATTCCACAGTTTGGACAAACCGAGATAAATTCGCTACTATTAAAATGTGTTCATCCTCATAAGTGCGGGTAAAAGCTAACACTTTACGATTTTCAGGATGAAGTAATTCAAAACTACCTTTACCTAATGCTTGGAGATGTTTACGAGTAGCAATTAGGCGTTTCATTGCGTACCACAGAGAATTCGGATTTGCCCTTTGTGCTTCTACATTTACTGTGGCATAGTGATATTCTGAATCAACATTTACTGGTAAATAAAGTTTCTGGGAATTAGCCCGACTAAATCCAGCATTTCTGTCAGCATTCCATTGCATCGGGGTGCGGACACCGTTGCGATCGCCCACATAAACATTATCTCCCATGCCAATTTCATCCCCGTAATAAAGCACAGGAGTTCCGGGCAAAGACAGCAACAAACTATTCAATAATTCGATCTGCCGACGGTCATTTCCTAGTAGCGGGGCTAACCTCCGACGAATTCCTAAATTCACTCTCATTTCCGGGTCTTGGGCATAAACCCGATACATATAATCCCGGTCTTCATCTGTCACCATTTCCAAAGTTAATTCGTCATGATTTCGCAGGAATAAAGCCCATTGGCAATTATGCGGAATAGTCGGAGTTTGTTGTAAAATATCCGAAATTGGAAAGCTATCTTCCATCCTTAATGC
>JBAVZX010000499.1:0-8559 GCA_049589015.1 Phormidium sp.
GCGCTAATAAGAGCGCTGAAGCGCAACTACGTACTTTTTTAATTTGGTTTTGTTATGACAAATGAAACTTCTAATTTCTGGATGCTATATATTTGGTTGTTAACCACATTTCAAAATCTTCAGCTGCCACAATTGTTTCTAATTTCTCCAATCGTCTTGCAATTCTTTCTACTTGGTGTTCTTCCATTGGTTTTGAGGATTTTTCATCAGATAACCACACAAAAGCTGACCCTGCTGCGGCGCTAGAAGCGAGTACAACTGGTACAGTAACATTACTTTTAGCAGGTGAAAAAATCATCCAAAAGGCAAACATTGCAGTGGTAAAAGACCAAATTTTTGTAGTAGCTGCAACGCGGATATCTGTAGTTTTTTCGGGCTGTCTTAATTCTGATTCCCCTGGTTGATACATAAATTCTGGTGCTCCATAACTCCCTTTACTAAATAAATTGCCACATTTAGCAAGGGTAGTGCGTCATACCAGGGGTTTGTATCACATAGATTAAGCATTATTGCTTATGACTTTTGGAATAGAATTGGAGCGATCGCACTTTTCAAATCAAAGCTAATCTCTCTATTCCTCAGATTAATTAATCAATCCTCTTCCTCAATCTTCTCTTCTGATTTAACAACGCGACGTTTCCGAAATAACGTTGTCATGTTGATTCCCGTCACCAACATTCCCAGCAATCCCAAACCTACTAAAAGCACGTAAATAGGCTTGAAAAAATCTCCCAAATACTCCCCTTGATGAATCACTAGAAAAATTTCCGATTGATCTTTTGTCCAGCCTAAATAACTTCTCGTCACTCGGTAGCCAATTCCAGTTATAGAACTTACTACCAAAGGCAAGAAAATAATCGGAGCTACCAACTGATGAATCCTCCGAAAATCAACTTTTGTATACTTTTTTTGCAGACGGGAATTTCTCGATAAACGAGTCATAGTTAAACCCGTCACCACCATTCCCAAGAGTCCCAAGCCTAATAAAACCACGTAAATTGGCTTCAGCTGATCTCCTAGATATTCACCTTGGTGAATCACCATAAAAATTTCCGCTACCTCTTTAGACATCCCAAACCAACTTCTTCCCAGTCGGTAAGCAATGCCAGTTAAAGCAGTTAATAATAAAGGCAAGAAAACAATCAAGGAAGTTTTCCGGTGGAGTTTACGAAATGCTATGTTAGTCATTGGAGAAATTTAACTAGGTAATTAAACGAAAATAGAGGGCGTAGCGATCGCCCTGGTACTCAAAATTCCTGGTCTTTAACTATAACCTACAGCGAACAAACTAGAAAGCTGTACGACCTTCAAATTGACCATACATCACGTAATGCTTATAACCCGAATCAAATGCACCACTTTGGATAGCTTGGGCAACATCAGGATTTTGAGTTAGGTAAATGTCTGAATTAAATTGCGAAGAACAATCGCGTCCTTCCCTAGCTCCGGCAATGACAAAATGTTCATATCCTGAATTAAAAACCCCTTGATTGACTGCATTTGCTACGTCTGAATTAGCATTCAAGTAGTAAGATTCATCAAAAACAGAATTAGGAGTACGACCTTCTACGCCACCATACAAAACAAAATGATCGAAGGCAGAGCGAAATATTCCTTGATTAATTGCTGAATCTACATCAGGATTATTTGTGCGGTAATGAGCATCATCAAAAGTTTCGATTAAATCATCCCGATACTGAGGATTTTTTAGCTCATGATCCCAACTGCTGCCAGTCAAATCATCCCAATCATCAAATCCATCTCCATCGTAATGTTCTTGCCAATCATCACTACTTTTTCCTATGGAATTAACAAATAAATTATTTCCCGCACCTGTTGTTAAGTTAGAGTTAGTAAGTGTATAAATGTCATCGTTACTTTCTGTGTGGGAAAAATCCATTCCTTCATAAAGACTCATAGTTTGATCTCCTGTGTAATTTTTGGCTTGGATAAATATGCAATATCTGCTTAATTTCAATTTAATGGGCAAAAGTAAAGAAGTAGGAAAGGAGACAAACTATTTTTTAGTGATTACGTTTAGCGCTGAATTTAGGGAAAAAAGTAAATCTGGGGGAAAAGAGCAACAGTATTTTCCCCCAGATTTTATCACTAGTGCATTTACTGAGATTTAGCACTGCTGGTGAGAAACCGAATTTTTCAAGTTATGGTATTTTAAGAAGCTAATGGTAGGCAGACCTCAAAGCAACTACCGACTCCAATCTTGCTGGAAACAGAGATTTCACCGCCATGTTTTTGGGTAATAGCTTGGGCAATAGCTAACCCTAAACCGGAACCTCCTTCGCGATAACTCCGCGCCTGATCTGCTCTCCAAAAGCGATCGAATATCAGCGGAATTTGTGATGGTGCTATGCCAATTCCTGTATCTTCTACTCTAATCACTACCAAGCGAACTAGAATCTTTAGTGAAACTTTTACAGTTCCTCCTGAAGGTGTGTATTGTATAGCATTGTCTAGTAAATTGGCGAACAAACGCCTTAACTGGGCAGCGTTTCCTCTGACAAATTTTCCGGCTAACAAATCTGATTTAATAGTGATTTCCTTGGCTTCTGCTTGGGGAATTAATAACTCTACTAAGTCTTCAATAATTTCATCTATAGGAACCCCAATCAATTCCCGATGTTGAGGTATTTGGTTGCCATCTGTTCGCGCTAAAAATAGTAAATCTTCCACTAAATAAGTCATCTGATTAGTGGCACTTTCTATGGTTTCTAACTTATCCAAAATGCTAGAATAAATCTGTTCTGGATGACTTTGAATCAATTGCACTGAAACTTTAATCGCTGTGAGGGGATTTCGTAATTCGTGGGAAGCATCAGCTGTAAACTGTTTTAATGTCTGAAAACTTTGTTCGATCGGTTGTAGAGATTGCCGAGTTAACCAAAGTCCTCCTACAGCACATAAGAGAAATGCGATCGCTCCTCCCCATTCTAAACCCCACAACAAGCGATCTAATTCTTCTTCCACCGCTACGATCGATTCGCTGACACGCACAAAACCTTGTAAATCTCTTAGTTCTTCTTGATTTGCGGCATCCTGAAGTTCTCGATATACTGGAACCATCAAAGTCCGAGCCTGTTGATTTTGAAATGTATGAAAATTCCAAATCAAAGGAAACTGGGGAAATACTTTTCCCGTCTTAGCTAATTCTTTTCCTTGAGCATTAAACCACTCAACACTTTGATGAGGTAAACGTAAATCTTGCCAAGGAATATCTAAGTCACCATCATTGTCCAAAATTTGGGAACTTTCTCGATTTAGATTATCTGGATTAGCTTCAATTGCTGGTAAACTGTGCGCGGCAGCATCAGCCAAAAGTATCATTCTGTGGTCTAACTTTTGATAAAGACTGTATCTAAAAAACTGATACATTCCCAAAGAAAATGTTCCTAAAACTGCGATCATGACCGCTAGATAAGAAAGTAAAAGCCGCCTACTTAAAGCATTAAACATAATTAATTAAACCAGAAAATTAACCAAAGATCCAACATTAGGAATTTCTCATCACTCAATTAAATATCTTTGAGCCGATAACCCAACCCATAAACATTTTCAATAAGCTCCTCAACAACTCCTGCCGCCTTCAATTTTTGGCGTAATGTCCGAATATGAACTTTAACGGTTTCTTCTCCTGGTGGTTCTTCAAAAGGCCACAAATGACCTAAAATCATCCTCCGGCTTAAAGTCCGACCTTTGCTGCGTAAAAATAACTCTAACAAACTATACTCTTTAGGAGTTAAATGCAGTAATTCTTCTCGATAAGTGAC
Organism: Phormidium sp.; assembly: GCA_049589015.1. Lineage (GTDB taxonomy): Bacteria > Cyanobacteriota > Cyanobacteriia > Cyanobacteriales > Aerosakkonemataceae > Floridanema. Next base: position 3,786 of record JBAVZX010000499.1, read on the forward strand.
TTGACAACTACTAGGATTTAAGTGCAAATCTCCCCACTCTAAGATAGAAGGTAAGGCCAAATTTCCCCGTCGCAATAAAGCACGAATTCGCGCCATTAATTCTGGCAAATCGAAGGGTTTGATCACATAATCATCGGCTCCAGCATCTAATCCTATTACTTTATCTGTGCTAGTATCTCTAGCGGTAAGCATCATAATCGGCATCGGAGAAGCTTGTTGACGTAATTTTCGACAAATAGTAATACCATCAATTTTTGGCAACATTACATCCAACAAAATTAGATCGTAAGTAAAAACCGTAAGTAAGTCCCAAGCTTGTTGACCGTCAGAGGCAATCTCTACAGTATAATGTTGGTTGGTTAGGGCTTCTGCTAAAGCCTTGAGAATACGTGAGTCATCTTCCACTAACAAAATTTTCATCGCTGATCTTTGATGTTAGGAGGACAAGTCTTGTAAATTCGTAAGCGGTAATGGTTCGGAAATTCAATCACAAACCTAAAAGAAATAAAGTAAAAAAATTTATTAACTAGGCAACCAGAAGTTATAGCTGCGCTTAGAGAATGCAGAGCAACCGAACAGCCTTTTCCGATCGCGACTGCTATAGTTAACTCTTTAAGAGTAATACGGCAAAAGTAAAGAACTAGGAAAGAACAAGCAGAATTTTTCCGCTAGTGCATTTGAGTACTAAGAGCGTTGGCGTAGCCTGCGCGTAGCGCGTATCGCCTTCTCAACTCCTACATTTCAATTCCCAACTAACGCAACTTGCTAGTTATTTACATAAAGGTATGTAGTTGGGCTTTAGCCCTCTTATGCCAGGTAAATTAAGAGGGCTAAAGCCCAACTACGTACAAAGAATAGCTAATATAGCTGCTTAAATCATAAAATATAGCTTGTATACAACATTAAATTTCCTTTCATGCACATCCAACTAAATTTATTTGAACCGCCACCTCTGCCATACACTGAACCAATAAAAGCCGAAGTAATTAGTAGTACTACTGTCATCGAACTTTTTGCTGGCGCAGGTGGTTTAGCACTAGGTTTAGAAAAAGCAGGATTAGACGCTAAAGCATTAATTGAAATTAACAAAGATGCCGTTGCCACACTTCGGCAGAATCGCCCAAATTGGAATGTAATTCACTCTGACATTTCCCAAGTTTCTTTTCAAGGAATGAGTGCAGATGTTGTTACCGGAGGTTTTCCTTGTCAAGCTTTTAGTTATGCTGGAAAAGGTTTGGGTTTAGAAGACACTCGTGGAACTTTGTTTTATGAATTTGCTCGGTGTATTAAAGAAGTAAAACCCAAAATATTTTTAGCAGAAAATGTCAGAGGTTTAATCAGTCATCAAAAAGGTAACACTTTAAAAATCATTCTATCCGTTTTAGAATCGCTAGGTTACAAAGTTCAGCATAGATTACTTAATGCTGTTAATTACGACGTACCCCAAAAGCGAGAAAGAATCATCATTGTTGGCACTCTTCCCGGCATTGAATTTCGTTTTCCAGAACCTTCTCCAGTAATACTTACTTTAAGAGATGCTTTGAAAGATGTTCCTATTTCTGAAGGCATGAAATACAGTTCACAAAAAGCTGCCGTTTTAGCTTTAGTACCTCCCGGTGGTTGCTGGCGTGATTTGCCGGAAGATGTGCAAAAAAGTTACATGAAAAAAAGCTATTATCTCACAGGTGGTAGAACTGGAATGGCGCGGCGAATTTCTTGGGATGAACCAAGTTTAACTCTGACAACTTCACCATTACAAAAGCAAACAGAACGCTGTCATCCCGATGAAACTAGACCATTTACAGTCAGAGAATATGCCAGAATTCAAACCTTTCCTGATGATTGGGAATTTATGGGTAGTATAAGTTCAAAATATGAACAAATAGGCAATGCAGTACCCGTTAATTTTGCATATCATTTGGGACGAGCAATTCTTAGTGCTTTATCAGGTGTTGAAACTAAGTTTTTGGCAGTTCAACGATAAAATATTTCCTTAAATTGCTCTCCAAAATTCTCTTTGCCTAACTCATCTAAAATTTCGATTATTTCCGCCCAAGTGTCTGTTTTACCTGAACAAAAATCCCAAAATTCATCTTGCACCCAAGCATCTTTGCCTTTTTCCAGTGGATAAGCTTTTTCTCCTTGTCGCTTCCACCAATCTACTTTGTAAGGATTTACAGGAAAGACAATTTTAGCAGTGAAATTTACCGCAGGATCTTGACAAAATCTATAGGAATACCAATCAATTAGTTGTAGTTTAAAATCGATACCGCTTCTTTTATTAATTTGGACACTTTTGAGATCGAAGGCATATTCTTTTCCATCTTTAGATAAATAAAGATCTACAGTTTTTTTAGCGGCAGAATTAACATAGTTTACATTTTCTCGCTCTAATTTCAGCGCGGATTCTTTCAACCTATTGACATATTCTTCAGTAGGAATTAATGTATTATTTTTAAATGACTGTTTAATTTGTTCAACCTCTTGGGATAGAAGTTCAGGAAAAGGGTTAGGCATTAATAGGTCTTTATCTTCGACTATGAAACCATTTGCTTTAGCTAGGACTTCAGCGATCGGTTTACAAATAATTACACCTAAGCTTGTTTCCAAACCGCCTACTAAAGACCTGATTCGTCTTTCATGAGGAAACAGCAAATCTAATAAATGGGAATGTTTAACCTCTTTGTCCCGAAAGAACTTTTGCAGAGAGTCTTCTAGATTTTGCTTGATCTGAGCTTTTAACTGGAGATCCATAGTCAAGATAGAGCCTAAAATAATTACAGACTTTCAGTATCCTATACTTTGACCGGATCGGGAACTAATCAACCACTATTTTTTGGATTTCCTGACTGATGATGTTTGATGGAAGCGATCGCACTTCTCAATTAAAATCAAGTTAATCGATCGCACTCCCTAAAATCCTACATTTCAATTCCCAACTCTCGCAACCGTTGAGCTAAAATTTCCGCCCGACGTTCCGCAATAACGGATAGAAGTTGCGGGCTTGATGCAAGTCAGTCAAACAATCAGAAGTTTTATTGATCTGGGAACCAATTTAGATCGAGTAATTGCTCAAGTGTGTAAGGACATTCTGTAGGGAAATCAACAGTATTTCCAGTTTCTAAATTTGCCGACTTGAGCGCACGTTGGTAAACTAAATCTAGATTTTCTCTCAAATAGTTCAAGAGAGTAGTAGTAAGTGCTTGCTCTAAATCAACGCGCCAATTATATATTTCTCTTTTCCAGTGATTAGCATTATATTCTCTTTCCCTGTCCCAGTATTGGAGAAATAATAAATGTTCGGCAATATTCCTTAAAAGGCTGAGTGTTGTGCGCTTTTCATTTCTTCCCAACTCTTCTAATTCCTCAATTAAATTTTCTAAATCTAAGGCAGAAAACTGACGATTTTTTAGTAATTCGATAGTGTATTCTAACCACTTAAACCCGTCTGTTTCATAGATTGTTTTTAAGTCAATAACACTCATGGGATTTTCCTTTGCATTATTTGGCATGATCCGGTTCATAAATTAGCCACTGTTAAAACACAGTGGATAATTTTGTTTAACCAACTTTTCTCACTCTTTCTCTCACAGCATTGGAGATTATCTCTCTAAGAAATTCTCTGCGATCGGGGAATTGTGGTATTGTCCAATCCATATCCAGTTTTACGGCTTTGTGATGACTATCTATACCATTATGGAACTAAAAGCTTTCCCATTCATTCAGTGAAATTCCTGTTATTTCAAAAAATCAACCGAAAAATTTGGGCATCAGGCGACAGATTCAACTTTTAAGGTAACGCCGTCGAATTCTGACAATTCATGACCCTTAGCAATTCCAATCAGTATCCATTCTTCCAGCACTTCTAATAGTTCCTGGCGACAGATTTCCAAAGTACTACCTGTTGCCCATACGCCAGTTGCGCCAGGAATTTGCCCATAAAAACCTTCATTTTCCTCAAGCATTTCGTAGTGTGCTGCTTCCATTGCTTTCTGAATATATTCTTGAATCATTATCTACCTCTGCCTAAGTTCGATCGCAAAACATCACAATCATTATCTTAGACCTTACTCCCCCAGAAATTCGTCAATCTAAACTGTGTCCTGTTAATGATTAAGGTATCCGCCAAACTTTTACGGTTTTGTCATCACTACCGCTGGCGAGAGTTTTGCCATCTGGACTAAATACAATTGACTGAATATAGGAAGAATGTCCGGGAAGAGTGGCAATTTCTTCTCCAATTTGCCAGTCCCAAAGTTTGATTGTTTTATCATCACTGCCACTGGCGAGAATGCGATCGCTACCAATAGTCGCAGCTGTTACCTTATTAGAATGATTCGTGAGATTTGTAACTAATTTTCCTGTTTTCCAATCCCACACTTTAATAGTTTTGTCGTCACTAGCACTAACTATGAATTTAGCATCTCGACTGAAATTAACATCACGAACACAATCAGAATGAGCATTGATAGTGCGAATTTCTTTCTTATTTGTTACATCCCATAATTTGATACTTTTGTCCGAACTAGCACTAGCAAGAGTGTGTCCGTCAGGACTAAAACTTAGCGATTTAACGGGGGCTGAATGTCCACTAAAAGTGCTAATTTCTTGCCCAGTATTTACATTCCATAATTTAATTGTTTGGTCATCACTTCCACTAGCAATTATTTGTCCATCAGGACTAATAACAATAGCATTAACAGGTTTTAAATGCCCAGAAAAAGAGCGAACTTCTTTTCCTGTGCTAACATTCCACAATTTCACAGTTTTGTCA
>JBAVZX010000500.1:0-7118 GCA_049589015.1 Phormidium sp.
TATGAATTGATTGCTAATTGCACTCTAGCGCGAACAGCTAAGTCGCTTTCTCTTTGGTTCATTTGCTGAAAATGTTCCAAAATTCTGCTGTGGAAATCAGTCTGATTAGCCATTGTTTGCAAGCCGACAATTGCGGCATAGCGAATTGACCAATCTGCGTCTTGGCAGATTTCTACTAATGTGTGAAAAGCTTTTTCTTGGGCGATTCGCTGATGACTAGGTTCGAGTTGATTCCAGTGTAAATTTCCCAATCCTTTGCTTGCAGCGCGACGGACGCTAGGGGCGAAGTCGCTTTTGGCGGCATTGAGTAAAACTTCTAAGGCACGGGGATCGGCGATCGCAGCTAAAGCTCTAATCGCATAAGCTCTCGCACCATAGTTATACCCATCAAGCAGTTCCAATAATAAAGGTACTGCTGTTGCTCCCATTTGAACCAGTCCGGCGACTGCTGCCAGTGCTGCTCCGGGGTTGTTATAACCTAAAGCAGCAATTAGTGTGGGAATTCCCGCGTCGGAACGGGCTGCTGCTAGGGTGCGAACTGCTGTAATCAGGCGTTCTGGTGAATCTGCCTGTTCTACAGCGTGAATGAGTTGCTGATCGTTAGTCATTAGGTCAAAAGATTTTAGATTTTAGATTTTAGATTTTAGATTTAATCGAAAATCGAAAATCCAAAATCGAAACTTGACAAATAACAGACTATAACAGCGAATCCATCAAAGTCATAACTCTGATGGCTGCGTCATTGAGCGAGTGTGCTTCGTCTGGGTTAAGTTGGTGTTCGAGAATGCCTTTAAGGGCAATTAATTTGAAGCTATTTTCGGTTGCTGAAGAGGCGATCGCTTCTGCTGCTGGAAGATAACCAATAGCACCCAAGTCTGACAAGGCGACTCGGCGCAGTTGAATATCCTTTCCTAACAAAGCTTGTACCAAGCGTTCCCCGTAGATCGGATCTTGGGTTAACTGATACATAGCTCTGGTGGCGGAATACTGAACTCGTGCGACTGGATGTTGGAGGAAGGGTTGAATCAAAGGGAGGGCTGTTTTTGCGCCCAATGCGCCCAATGCTTCCATGACTGCTTCATAAGGCTCTGCCAGATGGGGTCGTCCCGGTACTGGTACAGCGGCAGCTAAACCACCAGATAGCAGCTGCTCCAGCACTGGTATACAGGTTGGATCACCCAATTTGCCCAGCGACTGTGCAGCTGCTTCGCGCACGTAGAAATCAGAACAATCCAAACATTTAATTAAGCTCGGTACTGCTCTAACGTCTCCCAGTTTTCCTAATGCTCTTGCAGCATTGCGTCTTAGGGGATAACCGCCTAACTCTGTGCGATCGGCTTCATCTTCTAAAGCTACGATCAGAGCTTCTATTGCCGCTGCTTCTCTCACCTGAAACTTACCCAGCCACCACGCTGCATAGTAACGCAGACTTGTGTCCTCGTGGCTCAGGTTGGCGATTGCTTGCTCGATAGTGAGCGATGGGTAATTTCCCTGTGCGCCAAAGTTTTCAGGATCAGATTCCTGCATAGCTTCACAATCAAGTTTCCCCGATTATTCTGCCTTAGAGGTTTCTGGGGCAGCGGCTTCTTCTGCACCCATAGGATGAATGCTGACGATTTTGCCACCCAAGCGGGCGATGCGCTGCATTTCTTCATTCATCCGGCTGTAGGGTACGGTGACAAACACACTACCGCTACGACGAATAGAGTAGTTGTTTTTGTCAGTTTCTTGGTTTTGGTGTAACCCAACAACTTCGTAACGAAAAACGCGGCTACCAGAGGGTGTATTAGCAGCGCTACCGATAGCGGTTTGACCGAGCATTTAATTCATTCCTCCAATTCCGTAAGTTTTGAGTTTTGAGTTTTGCTAAGGTGAGTAAAACTCATTGCTCTTGACTCATGACTATTTTCAAGCTTGGGTAACGCTAATGATTTTGCCGCCAGCCCGAATAACTTGCTGCATTTTATTGGACAAGTTTTCGTAGGGTACCAAGTAGGCGACGCTGCTGCGACGTACTCCTGGGTATCCTGGTTGGCGAATGCCTGCGACTTCGAGGCGATAAACGCGACCGCTTTCGCCATAAGATCCACCCAAACAGTTGCGGGGTGCAATATCACTGGAAGCGCTGTAGTATGACCAACTTCCATCGCTACCGGAAGGTTTGACAATGCTTGTCGGTAAGTTCATTGCCAAATCACGGGCGAGGCGAGAGTTGCTACCTTCTGCTTGAGCGCGATCGCTGTTAGCATAACCCCGGTACAACTTAAACATCCGGTTAAAACCGACTTGTTTTTGACCTGGTTGAATTTCAAAACCGCGATAGAAGGGTACGATGTTATCGCCAAAGTTAGCTGTGTACTCTGGAGAATCGATGTATGAATCGATTTCTGTGTCGTAACCTTTGTCATTCCACAAATTGAGGTGATAAATTACCTCAGATTCGTCATAGGGTGCACGTCCCAACAGATGTTTATAGTTGAGTTCAATGACCCTAGTTTGAAAGTTGTTGTAGAAAAATTTGGTTTTGTATAGCTCTGATTTAGCCAGAATGCGAACAAACTCTCTAACTGAGATGTTGCCATCTGCTAGCAAAGATTCCGCACTAGTCAGCCGTTCAGAAGCCATTAAATAGTCATTGCCAAGTACCTGACGGTAAATGGCTCGGATCACGTTTTGAACATCTTCTTTGCTGGCATTGGGACGCAGTTCCAATTTAGCGCTGTCGCTAAATGCTGAAGTTCCCAACCGAGATGCTGCTGCTGTTATCGCCACAATACTATTCTCCCAACACAACAAACAGAGCACTTGATTTAGATACAACAATGCCCGGAGAAGTACGCACCTGCTAGTAAAAGCAGCTAGCAACTGCATACCTTTCCGGGCTATGCGATCGATTAGCTTAAAGCGTTGATCGCGTAGTCGATGTAGGTATTAGCTTCGTTAGCAGCTTGACCAGATAGACCGTGGTTAGCTTTGACGTATTTCAAAGCTTCAACGTACCAGCTGGGAGACAACTCAAATGTGCTGTTGACTTCATCCAAACCAGCAATCAAGTATTCGTCCATTGGGCCTGTACCACCAGCAACCAAGCAGTAGGTTACCATGCGGAGGTAGTAGCCGATGTCACGAGAACACTTGGCTTTGCCTTCGGGAGTGGAGGCATAGTTGTTGCCTTGCATTTGAGTGGTGTAGGGGAATTTGTTATACACCGCTTGGGCTGCACCATTGATCAGGCTTTGCGCGTTGTTGGTCAGAGCGCGAGCAGCTTCCATGCTGTCAATTGCGCGTTCAAAACGACCACGAGCAACTTGAAGTTCGGTGTTGCTCAGGAAACGGCCTTGGGTATCGGCTGCAGCGATAGCTTCGGTAAGAGGGGTCTTCATGTTCTTGGTATCTCCAAATGCAGATGTTTTTTAACTCGGTTCTGAAAAAATGACAGTGTTGTTTACACCTGCTGCTTCTTAAGCAACAGCAGAAGCAGCGCGATCGAAGTAGCTAGCTACTTCAGACACTAATGCGCTGCAATCACCTTTGGTGATACCGTTGGGATCGTTAGCGATGGCGATAGCGGCATCTTTCATTTTTGCCACGCCAGCTGCTACGGAAGAACCGGGAGTACCTAGAGCTTGGTAGGTTTCGCGCAGACCGTTCAAGCAACGATCTTCTAATACGCTGGAGTCACCTGCGAGAATTGCATAAGTAACATAGCGTAAGATGATTTCCATGTCGCGCAAGCAAGCAGCCATGCGACGGTGGGTGTAGGCGTTCCCGCCAGGGGCGATCAGCTGAGGTTGCTCTGCGAATAAGGCGCGAGCAGCGTTAGCAACAATTGTGGAACTGTTGCTGGTAATGCGGTTTACGACATCCATGCGCTTGTTGCCTTCACGAACCATACTGGTTAAGGCATCTAATTGTCCGGCGCTCAGGAATTCGCCTTTAGCATCAGCCTGAGAAACAACCTTGGCGAATGCGTCTAACATTTACTCAATCTCCTACTTGAATTGTTGTTGAGTGCGTTTGAAAAGAAAATCTCGGAATCTCTGGTTAAGCCAACTCTTTAAAGTTGAATTAGCCTAGCAGGTGTCAGATGGCAGGCAACAAAACACTGTTTTGACCTACTTCCCTATGACTCGTTGCTGATGATTGATCTTCATCTTTGTACAAGCATAAGGCATAAATCTGAGAAAAGTTCACGTTTTTATGAGAAACGAGAAAACTTACTTAACAAGTGTTTTGTCTAACTTTTGCCTGTCTTCTAGTCCCTACAGGTTATTTTTATACACTGCCTATTGTGATTTATTTATTACAAATTGTTAAATACCTTAGCTAAGTATGGACAAACGCTGCAATTCCTTTATTTATGAGGGTTGTCCGGCCTTATTTCCCCCATTTTTTTTACATTGCTTAACAAAAGTCAGTGATCTTCATTGCTGTGGCTGATTTTTATATTTTCTTAAACATTGTCTCTAACTTATATTCAGTAAGGATTATCAAGTTAAATCCTATAAAATTACTTTTTCTAATTTATATAGTTATGTAAAGAAAAGTTTACATAGCTATGTAAACTAAAGGCAAAAATTTTGCCAAATTGCTGGGGTGGTGGGGAATTTTGCGGTTGAGTTAGTGAAAAGCAGAAAGGCGAGTGCTTAAATCATCCATCTTTAGATAGATAAAAATGACTGATTTAAAATTCAAATTTGCTTGGGGGTAGACCGCAACGCCGCCGCAAAACTTCTCGGAGAGTCACCAAAGCAGGGGGCGGTGGGGCAGCCACTTGGACTAACTCTCCAGTAACCGGATGCTGAAGGGAGAGTCGCCAAGCGTGTAAAGCTTGTCCGGGTAGATTAACACCCACATCCCGCCCAGAACTGTAAACAGGATCACCAACAATGGGATGACCGATGTGGGCGCAGTGGGCGCGAATTTGGTGAGTGCGACCTGTTTCTAGCTGGAAGTGCATCAAAGTGTAATTTCCCAAGCGTTCCTTGACCCACCAGTGAGTTACGGAGGGACGACCGCCTTTTGTTTCTGGGACAACTGCCATTTTTTTGCGGTTTCCGGGTTGGCGACCGATGGGTTGGTTAACGGTACCGCTTTCGGTTTTGGTAGCGCCATAAACTATGCCTAAGTATTCTCGGCGGGCGGTTTTAGCTTTGAGTTGTGCTTGGAGGTGTTGGTAAGCTTGGTCTGTTTTAGCGATCGCGATCGCCCCAGTAGTATCCTTGTCCAAGCGGTGAACTATTCCCGGACGCTGGACTCCGCCTATTTCGGCTAAGGGACAATGGGCTAACAGGGCGTTGACGAGGGTGCCATCTTCGTGTCCGGCGGCGGGGTGGACGACTAAACCAGCTGGTTTGTTAATGATGAGTAAATGGTCATCTTCGTAAAGAATATCCAGAGGAATAGTTTCTGGTTTTATTTGTGAAGTTGTGGCTTCGGGGATAGTGATTTGGATGCGATCGCCTGTTTTTACCGGGTGATTTTTACTAGTACAAACTTCGCCATTAATTTGGACGTTTGCTTGTTGAATTAAATTTTGAATGCGCGATCGAGAAAGGTCTGGTACTTGACTAGCTAACCAAGCATCTAGGCGATCGGTTTGAGTTGGTTTAAGAGAATCACTAGTTTCTGGAACTTCTAGTTCGATATCAGAGTGAGAGATAGTTTTTACCTAAATTCGTCTTTATTTATTGTAGAAAAAAGAGAGTAGGAAGTAATAAATTTGCGATTGTAGATTGGATTTATCCATCTCCCTTGCTCAGGGCGCATCTACCTGCTCAGGGCGCACACGCAGGTGCGCCCCTACCTAGCAGGAGGGCGATAAAAACGCCACCACTGATAAACACAGTAACCGGAAATTAGACCGATCGCTAGATATAAAATTAGGAAAGTTATGCAAGTGAACCAGGTATTATTAGCTGGTGGTACGTTGGGAGTTTGACTTAAGTTTGGGGTCGTAATTTCTTTAATTATAAATGGTGCGGAAGCAGCAGCTATAAAGGTAGAAGTACCAATGGTAGTACCAAGAAAGATTGCTGTATCTTGAAACTTGGTATTTTGACTGGCTATTTGGCGGTTTTGTTCAGCTTGAAAGAGTTTAATAAAAGTGCGGATGCTATTAATATATTTTTCTCTTACCTCTAATTGTGGCACTAATATCCGATAATCTTGTTCCATTTGCAAGAGATAATCAGCAGCAGTAAATTCGCCAAATTCCTCTAAAAATTTGAGTGTAGTTACTCCGGTTTCTTGATTTGCTTTATCTTTGATAATTTCCAAGCGATTTTGGTAATTTTGCAGGTTTTGGCGCAAATTTTGCAACTGCACTTTTAAAGTTTCCAGTGCTATTGTGTATTTAGCTAAAATCTGCAAATTTGTCCGAAGTTCGTGATTGAAGAAATCAATGTTTTGTTCGATTCCGCTGATATCTGGTAAATTAAAAATAACTTCATCTATTTGACTATTTTTAGGAGAAATTCCCTCCTGATTCAGCATTTTTTTGATGTTGATACTAGTCTGATAGTTCCAAGAAATTTTATGGCGATAATAGAACAACAACATTAATTCATATTGAAAAGTTTCAATTCTTTCTACTATCTTTTTATGGGGACAGATGCAAATTAATACATTCTCCTTTTCTGGAGTATTTGTCCAATTTTCTATTGATTCCCATATTTCAAAAACGGAACCTCCTAAAAAGTGATTTCCTGGTCGAAGTTGCGGTTCTGTGGCAACTTTTCTAAATGACTGGTAAGCTTGTTTAGCTGCTTTTTCTGTGTTTAGATCAGTGGCAGAGTTTACATAGCCTAAAATCAGCCATGTTTTGCCTATCGTGCCTTTAGCTTCTAGTTTTTTCTGAAAATCATAAAAGTAATCATAATTTTGGGGATTTTCTTTATCTTTAGTAGCACAACAAACTAATAAGCTATCTGTATCTCCCAAGGTGTAGCGGCGATAGAAACCTGTTACGCCTTCGAGATCTTCTGGGATAAAGGGGTAGTTTATTTCCGGGTGGTAATCTGCTTCTTGGTCTAGCTGGAGACGATTACGCAAAATTTCCCAGGATTGTTGCTGGGGTGTTGGTTTAATGTCTTCCTGTATTTCTCGCAGGCTATAGA
>JBAVZX010000501.1:0-3879 GCA_049589015.1 Phormidium sp.
TATTGATGCGGATAAAGAGAATTATCAGGAGTATTATGAACGCTGTTTAAAATTAATCCGTCCAGGTGGGTTAATTGCGATCGACAATGTACTTTGGTCAGGAAAAGTTGCCGATCCGCAAGTGCAAGATCAAAGTACGCAGGCGATCCGTAATTTTAACGAGAAACTATTCCTAGATGAAAGAGTAAGTATCAGTATGGTACCGATTGCTGATGGCTTAACTTTGGCGCTAAAACGTTGATATTTAAAAGGGTGGGATTTACCCACCCAAATACTGATCTTCAGCCATTTTCAACCCACCAGTTAACTAATCTTGGTAATAGCGTTCTTCGATCCACATCCGCATTTCTGCTTCAGAATCTAGGCTAATAGAATTACCTGTAGTTGGGTCGTAAGCGTTCCACCAAGTATGACCTGCGCGATCGCTACTTTGCCACACTTTGGGTTCGCTTGCATGATTAATTAATGTGACAAATCGTTCACAAATCTTGTTAATAAACATAGTTAATTTGGACTTAATTCCTGATAGATGGACACCGTGAATTAACGGAGAGTTAGTTTGATTTTGATGTAAAGAATTGTGCAGCATTTTTTGACACTTCTCCTGATAAAGACTTTTTTAAATTTGTCTATAAATCTAATGTACTCTTGATTCAACTAATTAACCATCTATTGTTTGAATAGTTTATATGAATAAAATAGATAGATAGGAAGAGGAATTAGGCTGCGCCTTTTGGGACAATGCAGAGATTGGGTAGCAAAACTTCTATGAATGAAATCAATAAAAGTCAGATAAAACTCTCTCAGTTGCTTGCTTTAGTTGCTGTTGCGGAGTACGGAAATTTCAGTGAAGCAGCACTGCGTTTAGAAATATCTCAATCAGCAGTTAGCCACGCCATTGCTAGCTTGGAGGAAGAGTTAGGAGTGGTGTTGTTTTATCGAGGTCGTCATGGCGCACATTTAACGGCTGTGGGGGAACGAATTAAAGTTCATGCAAGTCAAGCATTACGATTGGTAAACGCAATTGAAAAGGAAGCTGATTTAGAAAAAGGTTTAGCAGGTGGAGTTGTGCGAGTTGCTTGTTTTCGCAGTGTAGCTACGCATATTTTACCGACTGCGATCGCTAAATTTCACAGTATATTTCCTGATATCAATGTCAAAATTACTGAAAACGATAGTTTTCTCAGCATAGAAGAAAGTTTGCGTATAGGTTTTGCCGATATTGGCTTTACTTACTTACCTTCTAATAATGAGTTTGAAACTTGGGAAATTCTGCGAGACGATTACATAGTTCTTCTCCCACCAAAATGTTCTATAGAAACTAGGCAGATTTCTTGGCAGAAGTTAGCTGAATTCCCCTTAATTATCAGTTCCTTAAATCCTTGTTATGATTACGTCATACCTTATTTGAATCAAGCGGAATACCAAATGAAAATTGCTTACGAAATCCGCGAAGATTCAACAATTGTCAGTATGGTAGAACAAGGTTTAGGCGCAGCTATTATGCCTCGTTTAGCTGCTGAACCTTTACCTCTTGGCATCAAACAATGTAATTTACCAGTACCTTTGCAAAGAGTAATTGGAGTAGCAATTTTAGCAAATGCTCTCCATTCTCCAGCAGTTTACGCTTTTTTAGATGCTTTAAAAAATACGGGTAGGTTTGCTGAGAAAATGCCTGTTTAATTTGTCGGTATTTATTGTTTTGTCATCTGTCATTTGTGAGAGGTTAAAGGTTAACAAAAACCTTCTGAAAAATGAATAACGATCGCAGCAATTTCCCTAAATACCTCTCAAGTCAGACCATGCTTAATCTAAGGGTAGAAGCTGATTTGAATTGGCGGTAGCTATGATTTACAGAGTAATAAAAATTTTGGTAAATCAGGACTGTTAATCGCTCATGAAAAACATTCTTTATGCTGGTTTAATCGGGACTGGAATGGTTCTTTCTTTAGGATTTGTAGCTGTAGCCGAGCAATCTGAAACTCAACCTAGCACGCTAGAAAACCGGGAAAATACGACCGAACAAAATCAAAATAGATTAAGTTCTTCAGATAGGCTTCGATAGTAATATTTTGAACTATTGAGCAAAACTTTAATAGTTAGTTAGAGCGATCGCTAATTTATCCAACTTACGTCAAATTAGGCGATCGCTCAATTAATTACTTTCTTTAGTACCGCATTACTAATACACTCGCCACGGAATCTTGATCTGAATTTAAACTAGTTTTGGCATAATGACAAACTTCGATCACCCAAAATCGATCGTCTCTGACCTTGAGTTTTTCATATACATAAGGAACTCGAGAAAATAGTTCTGTACCAGAGCGGTAATTACCCTTAGTCGTTCTGATATACAAATCAACTGCTACAAACAGCATAAATTTATTTGATTGAGTAAACTTATTAAATTTTCTGGAGATTTCCGATTAAATCGGGAAAGCAAAGACAACTTTTAAAAAAGTTTTCATAAAGAAGATCCAGACTAATATTAAACTTCATTAAAGTAAGCGGGGTAGCGGACGGTTAAACTCTAAACAACAATGCTATACCTGCTAAAGCTAACAAGACTCCAGCAATGGCGCGAAAACTAACTTTTTCTCCCAGCCAAATTGTAATTGGTAAAACAAAAAGTGGACTAGTGGCGTTTAAGGTTTGGGCAATTCCAGCCGGGGCAAATTTTAGGGAAATTTGTTGTAACCAAATGCCTAAGTAAGTCCCAGCAAAAGCAGTTACAGTAATGATTCCCCATAAATTGATTGTCAAGAGAGATTTATATTGCTGAATTGGATTTTCCCTGATTTTTTGGTTTTTTATGAATAGCCAAATTAGCAAAAATAATAGTCCAGTGGTTAATCTAATTAGGGTGCTCCACAGGGGATTAATTGTGGTTTGAGTTAAGGCTATACGGGATAAAATTGCAGCGATCGCATCTCCTACAGTTGATATCATCGCCCAAAGAACACCTTGCCAAAAATATGCTTCTTTGCCATTTGTCCCCGGAACTCTTTCGCTAACTACCCAAGCTACTCCTAATAGGGTGAGAAAAATTCCGCACCAAGCTGTAATGGAGAGAGTTTCCTGTAAAAAAACTAAAGCTATTAATGCTACTAATGGCGAGGTTAATATTTTTAATAACAGCGTGCGTCGTGCTCCTAAAGAGTTAAGTGCGGCAAATAAAGCTGTATCTGCGATCGCAATTCCAATTATTCCACTGAGTAAAAGTAACCAAAAAGCCAGTGGATCGATCGCTGGTAATGACTGTCCTGAAAGAAAGATTGTTAGTCCTAGAAAAACAATTGCGATCGCCCCTTTCAAGAAATTTAACTCCAATGGTGGAATACGTTGTCCCACCTTTGACCACACCACAGATGCGATCGCCCACAGAAAAGCCGCACTCAGCGCCGCCAGTTCACCTGTAAACTTCGTAACCCAAAAATTGGGAAAATTTGCTATATAAGACATCAAATAAGCCTAAGTCTCTCAGATTAGGAGTAGAGGAATGAAATATACTTTTGATATTCTCGGAGTCTCTCCAATTTTATACTTTTTTAATCAACAGCAAGAGACAAAAGAGCAACAACCTCAGACAGGTGTGGAATATGTTGCCGCATACAAATGTACTCTTGACGCATTAATTCAATCTGTAGAAAACGTTTCTAATTACAGAGGTTGGGATTTAGATGCAGTAATTGATACTGTAGTTAATTTCTGGATGAATAACTCAGATAGTATCAAATATTGGAAACAACGCTTAAAAGATGCCGGAAGCGAAAATCTCTTAGTCGGAAGAGTTGCAAATGTCAAATCACTAAGGGCAGAATTTGAAATACTACTGGACAAAAATCGTTAAACCAGAACTCATTTTCGCACTGCCAAAGT